>CAYMNF010000028.1:0-25503 GCA_964391735.1 uncultured Bacteroides sp.
TCTCGGCGTCAGCCTCCTCGGTCTTGCCGTTGTAGGTGTAGCTGATGTGGGTAGCACCGGTGGCGGTGGCGGTGACAACAGTACCGGCCTCAACCTCGCCGGCAGCGGGGGTAAAGGTAACCTCAGCGGGAGCGGGGATAACCGGGGTCTGCTTGATGGTGTAAGCGGCCTCGCCGGTTACGGTGCCACCTTCGTTGCTTGCGGTAACGGTAACGGTACCCTCGGCGTCAATGGTGATGTTGATGGTCTCGGCGTCAGCCTCCTCGGTCTTGCCGTTGTAGGTGTAGCTGATGTGGGTAGCGCCGGTGGCGGTAGCGGTGACTACGGTACCGGCCTCAACATCGCCGGCAGCGGGATCAAAGGTTACAGCTGCGGGAGCCGGAACGGGAACGTCAGAGGTGCCGGGGATATAGAGGCAGGGGAAGGTGCGCTCAGCCATTGAAGCTATACCGTTTTCATAGTAGGTGGTATAGATCTGGTTGCCGTTAGTTGATGAGTGTGCAACATACAGCGGAGAACCGTTAAGCATGGTTGAGATTTTAGCCAAGCCATCATTGTCAATGGCGATTGTGAACTCTGACTGTTGGTTAGCCCTCAGTGCCAAGTAAGGTGATGATGCGCTGTAGAGGAACTTTTTGTCAGCGGTCTCAAGATACCAGGTGCCGTCGTTGGCAGGGATCAGGTAAAGGACTTGTCCGGCGTTGTTGGCAGCGATTGAGCCGTCAGCATTGGCGGTCTCTTCAACAGCAGCGAGGTTGTTGCCTGAGATTGTTCCGCTCATCACAGTAAAGGGATCCTGATTGGGGTCGCCGATATAAATCGGGGTACCGGCTTTCAGGTCTGACGCTGTGAGGCATTTTACAAATGACCCTGACAGGTTGGTGTCGGGAACAATGTATACGATAGAACCCTCAGTGGTGTACTCGCTGGCATTGGTGGCGGTAACTTTCACATTGTATACACCGGGAGTCTCGGGGATCAATATGTTGCCGCTGGCTCCGTTAAGAGTGCTTTCGGCTCCGTTGTTGATGGTGTAAACAATTTTGTCGGCGTTTGAAGATGACACCTTGACTAATGCGCCCGGGGTGACAATACCTGTGTCCTCACCGAAGGTGATAGCACCGGGAGCGGGAACAAAGAGGGTATAGGTGGCTGAACCATCGGTTGTACCGGTTTCGTTGGTGGCGGTAACATTTACAGTGCATTCGCCGGCAGTTGCGGGCATAACCACGTTGGCAGTATTGCCGGTTACGGTGGTAGCCTCGCCGCCGTTGACGGTATATGTCAGTGACTCAGCGCCCTGTGATGAGATGGCAACCTTGCTGCCGCATGCAATTGATGCGCCGGTAGCCGGGTTGAACGTAACCTCACCCGGGGCAACAGCCTCGCCGGGCTTGGTGTAGGTTATTGTCAGCTTGCTTAGATAGCGGAAGGAGGAACTTTGTTTTGTCAAGGTAACAACCTCTTTTTCGCCGGTCCAGGGGTTGCTGCTTGAGCCGTCAATATAAAGCATTCCTTTATCGAGGGTGTATTGAACCTTGGTAATATAACCTCCGGCCGGGGCTTTAATATCTATACCTTCCCACTGGCCGTAGAGACGAATACCGCTACCTGATTTGTAGTAAATGCTACCCGTGCCTTTACGAACAGTGATAGTAACATCTTCAGTGTCAGTTAAATCATAGGTGTCAGGATAGTTAGGTTCAGCAGCCGATGATTGTGGAAATCCATACAGACTCTTTAGGAAGTCCATCTCTAAGGTATATTCTGCGGCGCCGGCGGTGACGACTGACAGAATAGCCAGAATTAGAAGTAGGGATAGTTTTTTCATTTAGAAGTAAATTAAATGTGAAATTATGTATTTATGATTCTGTCAATATACCGGAGCCTGATTGGGGAAAATGAGATAAAGACATTATTCCTGTCAGCAATATAGTAAGGTATTTAAAAAAATAAAAAACCTTTCAGAGGCAAAGATAATTTTCTCATTTCAAAAATCCAAAAAAAATGCAAAAAGCTGACATATTGCAACCCTCGGCGCCGATGGCCCCGTGAAAACGGCCGCAATCCGCGGGTGATGTGTCGGCATGGATGCATAGCGGATAACCAGGGGTGAGTAATAAGTTGGACATCAGCAATTTACTGATGGATTGGTTTTACCCGAACGTAGGGATGCACGGCTCGTGCGTCCGCGGTCCGCCCCGGGAGACGGTGACAACCCACGGGGCGTTTTTGGCGTATTCGGCACGTTCGCGCGGCGGACGCACGAGGTAAATTCGTATCGTTGGCGGAGAAGGGCGGATAATATTCGACCAATAAATTGGTCGTAACCGATACGAAAATTTTTTCCGTGGGTTTCACCCACGGCTACGCTCTTGCACCAATACGTGGTGCGCACAATTGGCCGCATTGCAACCGCTTTAGCGGTAGAATATTGTAGCCGTGGGTGAAGCCCACGGAATGTATAATAGAAAGCAAACGACCAATTTATTGGTCGAACGGGGCCCGGTTGGTTAGTATGGATACGGTTGGTCCGATTCGACACATTCGCGGCGGACGCAATTTATTCGGAGGAGGGAAAGGATTGTGTATCAATTGTTTGGAATGGTTTGGGGTACAAAAAAAGGAGCCCGGGCGGGGCTCCTTTTTTGGGGGGTATCGTGGGGTTATTTCACGAGGATCTTGGTGGTGGTGCGACCCTGCTGGCGGATGTAGATGCCGGGGGTCATGTTCTCAGCGTTTACGCGCATACCCTGCAGGTTGTAGAAGTATACGGGTGCAGCCTCGTCAGCGGCGATAACCTCGTCGATGCCGGTGGGAATCTCACCAACGTAGCCGGGAGCGGTCTGGCTGGTTACGCTCAGGTTCTTAACCTGCCAGGTGTCGTCTGATGTTTTGCCACGCAGACCAATCTGTACGGTATTGCCTTTGAGGGCTGAGATGTCAGCCTCGGCGGTCTGGAAGTCGGCACGGGTGGGGATTGAGGTTACGGTCGGGTACAACCAGTTGCCGTAAACTGTACCGTTGTCATCGGTGGTAACTGTGCGAACTGCCACGCAGTTGCCGGGGATGCTCATGTTTTGCTCAAAGGTGATGGTGATTTTTACATCGCCTGAGGGGAGTTTAACCTCGGTGGGATCGTATGCTACACCGTTGCCGGCTTTCAGTGAGTAGTTGGTGTTGCTACCGTCAAGCAGGCTCCATGCCCAACCGTCGGGAAGTACCCAGTTGGTCTCTGTGTAGCCATCAAAAAGGCTGTTTAAGAGTTCTTTGGTCTCAACCTTGATGGTGTAAGCTGCGCTGCCGGTGGTTGTGCCATAAGCGTTGGTAGCGGTAACCTCAATGGTGCCATCCTCGGTGATCTTCACTGTTGCGGTCTCGCCGTCAACGGTTACGGTCTTGCCGGCATAGGTGTAGGTCAGTGAAGTAGCGTCAACAGAAGTGATGGTCACCTCATCGCCAATCTCAACTTCGCCACCCTCGGGGTTGAAGATGATGTCTGCAGGCTTCTCGGGAGTTCCCTGATAGTAGATAACGGGATAGGTACGTGCGGTGCTACCGGTTATATTGTTTTGAGGAAGTGAGGTGTAGATGTTATGTGAGTCGCTCAATGTGTCGTGAGCAATCAATACCTCTGCACCGATTACAGTGAAGGTTGAGATGTGGGCTTTGCCCTCGTTGTCGATGGTGATAGTATATTCTGACTTCTGGCCGTCATCCCTGAGCTGCAGGAAGTTTGCCTGATTGCTATAGAGATACTTGTTGTCACCGTCAATCAGATACCAGTTGCCGTCTGAAGCGGGAATCATGTAGAGCTTAACGCCATTTCCAGGATTGGTGAGAACGCCGTTAGTAATGGTTATATTCATGTCTTCGGCCATCAAGCTGTGGTTATCAACAATATCACCCATAAGGGTAAAGGGAGTCTGGTAGGGGTCACCAATATAGATAGCTGAGCCGGCTTTAAGCAGGCTTGCGTCACGGCAGCGAACATATTCGCCCTGAGCATCGGTGTCAACGATGATGTAGTTGGCAGTGCCTACGGTGGTGAGGTCGCCGTCATTTGAGGCGGTTACTGTCAGGGTGTATACGCCCGGGGTAGTGGGCATGGTGATAGAGCCGTTGTCGCCGGTGATGGTGGCGTTTGCAACTTGGGTGTCATTCTCATCAACGATGGTATAAGCCAAAGCTGTTGCATCGTTAGCTGAGATATTCACTGTTGAACCCAGGTCAATAACACCGCTATTGGGGCTGAAGTGTACGCTACCGGGAGCTGGGATATAAACGTTGTAGGTAGCTGAACCGGTGGCTGTGCCATTGTCGTTCTTAGCAGTAACGGTCAATGTATAGTTACCGGCTACTGACGGCATTGTTACATTGATAGTCTGGCCAACTGCCGGAACATCAGTCTCTGAAATATTTGAGGCACCACCTGTAATGGTATAATCCATGGTCTCGGCATACTCAGCTGTAACCTTAACAGTGCTTCCGATGATCATTGTTGTCCCGGTGGCGGGGTCAAAGACAGGAGCCTCAGGAGCATTGCCGGCAACCGGTTTGCTGTAGGTAATAACCATACTTGTGATACCAAAATATGCGTTACCATTGGAAGCAATATGAAGAGCGTCTGATTCCCCAGACCAGGTTACGTTATTTCCTGATACAGAAGGGGCAGCTCCATTAATTTGTATTTTAGTTGGATTATAGATAGCGACCAACTCAAGATTAGTTATTTTACAGCCATTTTTTGCTGTGATAACTATGACATCTTTACCAGAGTTACCACTGGCACCCTGAACACGACCTCCACTTGAAGTAGCCCAGTATCCTATGTCCGTGGTAGCAGCCGACAGGTCATCACTATTATAAAATGTAACAGCTCGTTTAGAAGTGGGAAGCCCATAAGGAGCCGAGGAGCCTTGGAAATTAAAGCTCACTGTCTCCGCTGAGGCTGAGACGACCGAAAGAATCGCCAAAATTAGAAGTAGAGATAGTTTTTTCATTTAGGAATTATTTAATTGTTTATTTTTTGTTCCTACCAAGTATCGCTATTAATAGGTTTATATTAGAAATGATGATTATCCTGTCGGCAATAAAAAATCATTCCGAGGCAAAGATAATTTTCTCATTTCAAAATTCCAAATAAAAAAACCAAAAACCTGACATTTTGCAACCCCCGGTGCGGTGTCCCGGGGAAAACGGCGGCAAATTCGCGGGGGAAGTGTCGGCAATGGAATGGTAGCGCGGCAGACGCATGGGGCGTGCAATGCGGTTCAAGTATGGAGATCAAAAAACACGTATGTCAAGGCGTGTATACGGTTACGCATTCATGCCAACATAGCGGGTATTATTCGACCAATAAATTGGTCGTATTCAATAGGATAATTTTTTCCGTGGGTGAACCCACGGAATACCGATTTGTTAGGATGGATACGGTTGGCCCGATTCGACACATTCGCGGCGGACGCGATTAATCGCGTCCGTACGTTGGGATGTGCGGGTCAGGCGAACTTTTTGCGGTGGAAGATGAAGTTGCGGCCGAGGTATTTCTCGCGGACGATGGGGTTTTCGGCAAGCTCCTCAGAGGTTCCCTGAAAGAGGATGCGCCCTTCAAAGAGGAGGTAGGCGCGGTCGGTTATCGAGAGGGTCTCGGGGGCGTTATGGTCGGTGATGAGGATGCCGATGTTTTTCTCTTTGAGTTTGTAGACGACGGCCTGGATGTCTTCAACGGCGATAGGGTCAACCCCGGCAAACGGCTCGTCAAGCATTATGAATTTGGGGTTGATGGCCAGACAGCGGGCAATCTCGGTGCGTCGGCGTTCGCCGCCACTGAGCTGGTCACCAAGGTTTTTGCGCACCTTTTGCAGGGAAAACTCATCAATAAGATTCTCAAGCATCTCTTTCTGATACTCTTTTGACTTGCCGGTGAGTTGCAGCACGGCCTTGATGTTGTTTTCGACGGAGAGTTTGCGGAATACCGAGGCCTCCTGTGCCAGGTAGCCGATGCCATAGCGTGCGCGCTTGTAAACGGGGTATCCGGTAATGTTCTTGTCGCCCAGGAAGATGTTCCCCTCGTTGGGAGAGATAAGACCCACGGTCATGTAGAAAGTGGTGGTCTTGCCGGCGCCGTTGGGCCCTAACAGGCCTACAATCTCGCCCTGCGACACCTCGATTGAGACGTGGTTAACGACCGTGCGGCGCCCGTATTTCTTGACGAGGTTGTCGGTGCGTAGCACCAGAGGCTTCCCGGGGTCTGCGGTTTCCTGGTCAGGCTCGGGATGTTTGGTGAACCCTATAATCCTCATTTGCGGTTGGTGTTGCAGGGGCCGTTGCCTATCTGGGCCTTGATGTAATCGGTGAGCAGGTTTATGGCCACGATGTTGTTGCCACCCTGGGGAACAATAAGGTCGGCGGTGCTTTTTGAGGGCTCGATGTGCAGGCGGTGCATGGGCTTGAGCACCTGCTCATATCGTTTGATAACCATCATGGGTGTGCGGCCGCGTTCCACGCAGTCGCGGGCGATAACGCGAATCAGGCGGTCATCGGCATCTGCATCGACAAACACCTTCACATCCATCATCTTACGCAGCTCGGGGTCGGTGAGCACAAGGATTCCCTCAACAATCACGACGTCCCGCGGCTCAACATGTATTGTCTCAGGCTGGCGAGTGCAGGTGAGGTAGCTGTAAGTGGGCATTTCAATGGCTTTGCCCTCTTTAAGCTCCTTGAGTTGATGCGTCAGCAAGGGCCACTCGATGGCCGCCGGCTCGTCAAAGTTAATCTTCTGGCGGTCCTCAGGGGGGATGTGTGATGAGTCACGATAATAATTGTCCTGGGGCAAAACGGCAACCTCGCCGGGGGGCAGACTGCTGATAATCTTGTTCACCACGGTGGTTTTTCCTGAGCCGGTACCGCCGGCAATGCCGATGACAATCATGGTTGATAGGGGGTGTTTAGAAATATTACAGTGGCAAAAGTAATGAAAAAATCCTCATTCAGCAACCTTTGCCCGTTTCGCGCAGGTAAAGGCGGCACACCTCGGCGAGTTCATTGTAGAAGTCGTCGCCGAACCGGTCACGCAGCGAGCGTTCCAGAAATTGGTAGAGGCGCACCCCCTCTTTTTCGCCCTTGACCTCAGCGCAGCGGCAGATGTCCCAGCGGTGATAGTTCACGGCCGTGAAGGAAGGGTACTCGGTGATGCGCAGGGGGTACAGGGCGCATGAGCGGGGTTTGCGCATAGCCACTTTTCCGTCGGCATTAGCCTGCTCGATGGCACACAGGCACAAGCGGCAGGGGGCCTCGTCGCCACGTGTGGCAAAGACACAGTTGCGTTTGTCAACCAGCTCGGTCACAAGGTCCCCCTCCTCATCGATATAGCTTATCCCCGCCTCGGCGATGCGCCGTTTGGCCGGTTCAATGAGGTAGGGGTCAAGCTGTGGCAGAATCGACTGAATCTCATCCCGCTCAGCCTCGGTGAGCGGCGCACCGGAGTCTCCCTCGATGCAGCACGCGCCGCGGCATACGTCAAGGTCGCAGCAGAAATAGCGGTCGGCCAGGTCGGTACTTACAAGGATATTTTCACCAATTTGGAACATAATAATAGACTGTAAAAAAAGTAAACCCGTCACAGCACATACACGGCGGCCAACCGGTCATAGCGGTCGGCCGGCAGCCGATAGTAAACACGCAGGGTGTACCGGTGCCGGGTTGGGTAAAAGTCACCCTCAATGTTGCGCCGCGGGTCGGCGGCAACGTATTGGTAGTTATAGTGACCCTGCTTCAGCAACAGGGTTTTATGGTACATTTGGTATTCATCATCCCACTCCATGGCTGATGAGTCATCAAGCCGGCGGTTAGTAATGTCCCCCTCAATCCACACCGGTTGGGGGCTGCGCGGAGCTTGCAGAGCAAAGTCCACCAGACAGTAGTCAGCCTCGGTGTCAGAGTCCCTGAAGGCGTCATAGTTGCGGATGACAAAGCCCCCGAATTGTGTCTCGTCATAGCTGTAGGGGTCCTCGTTACGCGGGGCGTCAATGTTGATGTTCACCACCGAGATGTCCGGGCGGCGCTCCACCTTCTCCACGCCCAAACCGGGCCATTGGGTAGAGACGAACTCAAAACGCCGGTACTCGTTGCCGGCGGGGAAAATCAGGTTGCGGTTATGTTCGAATATGGCCTTGTTGCCGGATATACGCAGCGGCGTGGCGACCGCCACCGTGCGGTCGGGGCGGTTATCCTGGGTGATGCGGCAATTGAGGTCGGTGAACAGATTGAGGCGGCGCAAAGACTCGGGCACACCCAGAGTGAAAGACACCTGCTGGTGACGTTGATTGCTGTCAATATCCGTCAGGGATGACACCTCGGCATCCTCAAGGGTAATGCTCTGCTCACTAATGCCGAACCGCGCCAAGGCCACCGTGTGGTCAGGGTCCTCACGCCGGTAAACCCTCAGCACATAGTTGCCCGAGAGGGTTGGGAGCATGTCGGCATTGGGCAAGTTGATGCGATAGTTGACATAGTGTACCTGAGTGCCGCGGCTGAAGCGCGCATCCTCAACGTCGGCAACGTTGAAACCGTCAAGGTATTCACTCTCATTTAGGGGGGAGGGCTCCCAGTCGGCCGTGCAATGAATCAGCTCATAGCGCAACTCAGAGACCTCATCGGTTAGCTCGTCAAAGGAGACGGTGATAATGTCGTTCCCCCCCAAGGGGATCACCGGCACCGCCAGCGGGTTGCCGTTGACGCTGACCTGCAAGGTGCGGAACGACGGGTCCGGTAACCCTTGCGTCAACACCTCAGCACGGCCCAATAATGTCAAGCACAGGATTATGGCGGTCACTGAAAGCCTCATTCCTCAGAGGTTTCGGGGTTGTCAAACCGGCGGTGCAGGACAGTGACAGCGTCCTTGATAAGCTCATTGCAGGGACGGTGAAGCACCTCCTTAAGTTTATAGCAGACCGTTGAGCCGTTTTTGCGGTCAAAGGCGTCGGCCATTTTGCGGATGCGCCTGTAACACTCAGCCTTAGGGGCCTCAGGGGCCAACAGACCGTCGATCAGCGCCATAGCCGTTATGCACCCGCATGTCTGCTTCATGCCCGCCACCCCGCCGCCAAGGCCCATGGCCATGCGCAGATGCTCGGGGTTATCGGTAAACGCGCCCACCACACACTGTGAGCAATTGAGCCCGCGTGCACGCAGCTGCATGGCACGTTCAATACGTTCGTCAAGGGTTACCATTCAATAGGTGTATTATTGTGTTGTACAAGATACTCATTGGCACGTGAAAAGTGCCGGTTGCCAAAGAAACCGCGATAAGCGCTGAGGGGGGAGGGGTGGGCGCTCTTGAGGACCAGATGCTTCTGCGGGTCGATAAACGCCCCCTTGCGTGCTGCAAACGAGCCCCAGAGCATGAAGACCAGGTGTTCGCGGTCCTGAGCCAGACGCATAATCGCCTCATCGGTGAGCGTCTGCCAGCCGATGTTGGCGTGGCTTGCCGGTTGATGCGCCCTCACCGTCAGAGACGCGTTGAGCAGCAGAACCCCCTGTCGGGCCCAGCGAGACAGGTCCCCGTCGGCCGGGAGGGGCGCACCCGTGTCGGCACTAACCTCTCGAAAGATGTTCACCAGCGAGGGCGGGTTGGGGATGCCGGGGGCAACCGAGAACGCCAACCCGTTTGCCTGGCCCACATCATGGTATGGGTCCTGCCCCAAAATCACCACCTTAACCTTGTCAAAAGGACAGGCATCAAAAGCGGCAAAAATTTGTGGCCCCGGCGGGAAAACCGTGCCCGTGCGGTACTCACGGTGCAAGGTCTCGGCCAACTGCGCAAAGTATGGCTGATCCCATTGGCTCGCAAGGGCTTTGTACCAACCCGGTTCAATCTTTACCTTCCTCATGGCATTCGTCCCTCATCATTATAGCTGTAGTAGCCGTTTTCGGTGATAATAAGGTGGTCAAGAAAGCGTATGCCCACGGCCGCCGCCCCCTTGCCGATGTTGGCCGTGAGGGTGTCGTCGTTGGCCGAGGGACGCAGGTTGCCCGACGGATGGTTGTGGATGGCTATAATCCCGTCGGCCAGGGCGTCGAGGGAGTGGTGCAACAGCAATTTTATATCAACAACCGTCATAGCCGTTCCGCCCTGCGACAAAAGCCGACGACCCTTTATGCGGTTTGAGCGGTTGAGGAAGAGAATCCAGAACTGCTCATAATCAAGGTGAGCGACATCATGCCGCATAAACTCATACACCACTTGTGAAGAGGTTACCACCGGTTGATGCCCGCGCCGTTCCGCCTCAAGCTGCTTGTCATGGCGCCGTCCCAACTCAAAAGCCGCCGCCAGGGTAACTGCCTTTGCCGGACCAACCCCCTTGAACTTCTTCACCATCTCGGGAATGCGCATGCGTGCCAGGCGCGGCAGAGAGTTCTCACATCGCTCCAGCATCTGCTTGCTGAGGTCGATAGCCGAGAGGCCCTCCATGCCCCCACCCAGCAACAGGGCGATAAGCTCATGGTTCTGCAGGGAGGTTATTCCGTCAGTCAGAGCGCGCTCACGAGGCCGATCGGCCTCGCTCAGCTGCTTTATCATTATTGATTGGAAAGGATTCTCACGCTCCATATTTACTTCCCTTTTCTGAGTTCAACCTCCTTGGCAACATTGCGCCGCTGCCTCAGCAGATACGTGTTAACCCATGCGCGAATAAACCCCGAGCCGTAGCCCGTTATTTGCACCACCGCCGCGGGGACGGCTAACATGCCTACCCGGGGTGACCGCTCCTTAAGTCCGGCAGCAATCCCTATCGCCAAAAGGTATAATAGAATAGGTGCAAGAAACCAAGGGGAGACCGTTATGGCCAACACCACAAGGGCAATCCCCACGAGCACCGCTAAGGCCGGGAGGGCATGCACAGCCTTCAGGGAGCCGGGATAAAGCTGCTGCAGAGTGATGCGGCTACGGCCAAAAATGTGTACCTGGCGGAAAAACTGACGCAGGTTGGTACGCCGCTTGTGGTAGACGTAGGCATCGCGCAGCAGAACGGTGCGAAACCCGGCAGCGGCGATGCGTTTGCTCATGTCTATGTCCTCAGAGAACATCTCACGGAACCCTCCCACCGTGTCATAGACTGCACGACGATATGCCATGTTGAAGGTGCGGGGGGTGAACTTCTCCATACAAACCTTGCCGCCACGTATGCCGCCGGTGGTCAGGAATCCCGTCATGGCATAGTTGATGGCCTTTTGCAACGGGGTGAAAGAGCTGTGAGCGGCATCCGGGCCCCCGTAGCAGTCAAAATCGGCCCCCTCAACCTGCCGGCCGGCAACCTCAAAATATTGAGGGGGGATGACGCAATCGCTGTCAAAGAACACTAACCATTGGCCTGCTGAACGCTCTATACCGTGGTTGCGGGCTAAGGAACGCCCCTCATTCTCCTTATAAAAGTACTTGACCGGCAAACCTTTGGCGGCAAACTCCTCGGAAATATCACCGCTTGGGTCGCTTGAGCCGTCCTCAACCAGAATAACCTCAAAGTTGCGGGCTGTCTGGTCCAGGAGGCTTTGCAGAAGATCCCTTACCTCATCCCGGCGATTATATACCGGCACAATCACAGAAAACAGAGGTGTTGTCATGACATGCGGTTTTTGTAGTCCTGATAAGTAAACCGCCGCAACAGCTCCTCAGTGCCATCAGTGTGCCTAAGCACTATGTCTGGATGTTGCAACCCGTTGAACATGGTTGTTTTAACGGTGGTATAGTGGTTCATGTCCTTAAGTGTGAGGCGGTCACCCGGCTGCAGCGGCCGGTCAAAGTCCCAGCCGTCCTTGAAGTCACCGCTCAGGCACGAGTTGCCCCCAAGGCGATAACGGTAAGGGGCACCGGGGGTTGCCTCGGCCACCTCAGGGAGGTAAGGCATCTCAAGCGTGTCGGGCATGTGGCAGGCAAAACTTGCATCAATTATGGCCGTAGAAATCCCGCCGTTGCTCACCACGTCAAGCACCTCAACCTCAAGGTCGCCGGTTTGCCATGTCCATGCACTTCCCGGTTCAAGGATTACCTTAAGGTTGGGATAGCGGCGTCGGAAGTCGGTCAACGTCTCCACTAAAAGGTCAATATTGTACCCCTTGCGCGTCATCAGGTGTCCGCCACCCATATTCACCCACTTCAGGCGCGGCAACCATCGGCCGAACTCCGCCTCAAAGGCGCGAAGCACCGTTACGAGGTCCTCAGCCGAAGATTCACACAAGCAATGGAAATGGAATCCGTCAGGGAGGGGGAAGTCAGCCTCAGCCAGCTCACGGGCTGTTACCCCGAAGCGGCTGCCCGGCATGCAGGGATTATACATATCAGTCTCGATAACCGAGACCTGAGGGTTAACCCGAAGCCCGGGGGAGACACCCGCAGCCCGGGCACGCTCGCCGAAGCGCGCCAATTGGCTGAGGGAGTTAAAGGTTATGTGGTCAGCACCGCCAAGGAATGCGTCAATCGTCTCAGGGGTATATACAGGGCAATAGACATGGGCCCTTCCGCCGAGGCACTCGTTCCCCAATTGCAACTCGTTGAGGGATGATGCCGTGAAGTCCCGGTTATAATCTTGGATAATCGGGAAACTCCGCCACAACGCGTTGGCCTTGAAGGCCATAATGATTTCGGCACCTGAACGGCGAGCAACCTCGCTTATCAGGCGCAGGTTGTTGCGAAGTTTGTCTTCATAAACTATGTATCGAGCCATGGCGTCAGATTTTTACGAACCGGGCGAACCTCAGCAAAAGGGTGCGCTGCCCCGTGTTCCGGAATTGTACCGTTATGCGTGCCCCACCGGGGTGGTCGGCGTCAACAGCTATTATTTGCCCCGTGCCGAATGTGTTGTGACTGATGTTGTCTCCAACATGCAACTGTGAGATGTCCGGAGCCTGAGGCGCGTTGGCCGCCGGTTTAGCCACCACGGGAGCCGGGGCTGCCGTGGCAGGGCGCGGGATATAACCCCTGGCCTTGGGACTGTAAGGGTTGGGGTGTTTAAGGTCGGGGCCTGAAGTGGTGCCCCCGATGCGGGTCAGAAGGTCAGAATCAATGTCAGACAAAAAGCGAGACGGGCGGCAGGCGGTTGTCATGCCGTTGCGGTATCGGGTGCCGGCATAGGTTAGCATACAGAATTTTTTGGCACGCGTGATGGCCACATACAGCAGTCGCCGCTCCTCCTCGATCTCAGCAGGTGATTGCAGGGACATTGCCGAGGGGAACAGGTCCTCCTCCACGCCCACAATAAAGACGTTTGCAAACTCCAACCCCTTGGCGGCATGGACGGTCATCAGGGTTACGCGCTCCTCGCCGGCGTCCCCCTCGCTGTCTTGGTCAGTAGCCAGCGCCACAGATGCCAGGAAGGTGGGTAGGGAGGCGTCCCCCTCGCCGCTCTCGTTGGCCTCTTCGACAAATTGGTTTACTGCTGACACCAACTCGGCAAGGTTCTCCTGTTTCGAGATACTTTCAGGGGTGCGGTCGGTCAGCAGCATTGACACCAACTTTGTGCGCTCGAGGATGGCCTTCACCACCTCATCAGCCGGTGCACCTGCCTGGTTCATGTGTAGAAAGCCCTGTATCAGCTCCTTGAACCCATTCAGTTTCTTAAGGGTTCCGGCATTGAGGGCCACCCCCTCCGGGTCAAGGATGACCTCCCAGATTGAGGTCTTGCGCTGTATTGCCGCCGAGGCCAGTTTCCCCAACGTAGTGTCGCCTATGCCGCGTGTCGGGAAATTGATAACACGCCTCAGGGCCTCATCGTCGTTGGGGTTTATGGACAGGCGCATATAAGCTATTGCGTCCCTGATCTCCTTACGTTGATAGAAGGACAAACCACCGTAAATGCGGTAGGGGATATTGCGTTTGCGCAGCGACTCCTCGAGGATACGACTTTGGGCATTTGTGCGGTACAGTACGGCAAATTCGTTGTAGGGGTCGCCCGTAAGCCCGTGTATCGAGGCTATACGGTTGGCAACCAGATACCCCTCCTCAAAATCGCTGTAGCTGCGCACAACCTCCGGGCGCCGTCCCGTATCCCCCTTTGAGAAAACATTCTTGGGGATTTGACTGCGGTTTTTCTCTATCAGGGAGTTGGCCACGTTGACAATAGCGCGGGTCGAGCGGTAATTCTGCTCAAGCTTGAAGGTCTGCAGTCCCGGGTAATAGTCACGCAACTTCAGGATATTGTTGATGTTGGCACCGCGAAATGAATAAATGCTTTGGGCATCATCCCCCACCATGGTAACATGCCAGTTTCCTTTGGTGAGGTATTGCACTATCCTATGTTGGGCAAAATTGGTATCCTGATACTCATCAACAAGTACATACTGAAAGAACTCCCGATAGTGGTTACAAATGTCGGGGTTGTCCCTTAGCAACACATTGGTATTGTATAGCAGGGCATCAAAGTCCATAGCGCCGGCCACACGGCAACGAGCCTCATACTCGGCATACAGGTCAGCCGTAAGGGGACGCTTGGCGCGTTCGTCGGCCATGACAAGATCTCGGTCCCGGGCATAGGCTTCGGGAGAAATCAGTGCATTCTTGGCCCAAGAAATCACCGAGGCAATTGTTGCCGGTTTGTATATTTTGTCATCAAGCCCGCGGTCCTTGATAATCATTTTAATCAGGGAGCGAGAGTCACCGGCATCATATATGGTGAAGTTTGACTTATAGCCAATTCGGTCGGCATGCGTACGCAGTATGCGAGCGAAGATTGAGTGGAATGTGCCCATCCACAGGCGTGAGGCAGTCTTTTCCCCCACAAGTGACTGTATGCGCGTACGCATCTCACGGGCCGCCTTGTTTGTAAATGTCAAAGCCAGGATGCGCCATGGCTCATAGCCATTTACAAGCAGGTGCACAATTTTATAGGTGAGGACACGGGTTTTCCCCGACCCGGCACCGGCAATGACCAATTGCGGCCCGTCGCAGTATTCGACGGCCACGCGCTGTTGCTCGTTGAGCTGACTCAGATAATCGTGCATGGGGACAAAGTTACAAAAACCTGACGGGTGTAGAAAGCGGATGAGCGTAAAAGTGAGTTGTCAACACCACAACGCGGTGCCCGGGAAAATATTTTAAAAATTATTACCCTGTTGAAAAAATAAATCAAAATAATGTTGGGGTATTTGTTAAAAAAAACTATCTTTGTGGTTGAGGCGCAAAGCACACTGATTGTTGCCTGAAGGAGTTGATAACTAAGTAACTAACGATAGAAACCAAATATTTAATCCATGAAGCATAGCCACATAGCAGCCATTGCGGCGCTGTCGCTGTTCTCGCTGTCGGGAACTGCCGGTGAGCGCTCACAGCAGCTGTTGCAAAAAGGATGGGAGTTTACCCCCGTTGCCGAGGGTGCCACAGAGAACTGGAAACCGGTTACCGTGCCGCATGATTGGGCCATCAGCGGGCCCTTCAGCCGCGACCATGACTTGCAGAAGGTGATGGTGGAGCAAAACGGAGAGACGCAGGCTACCTGGAAGACCGGGCGTACCGGTGGCCTCCCCTTTATCGGCAAAGGAAGGTATCGCACCACCTTTAATGTCGCTGACACTGCCGGACGCGCCTTCACCCTGGTTTTTGACGGCGCAATGTCAAATGCCTTTGTTACGCTGAACGGCGAACAGGTTGCACATTGGCCCTACGGCTACAATTCATTTATTGTAAATCTTGACGGCATAGTTCGTCCCGGGGAGAATACTCTGGTTGTGGACCTTGAGAACAAGGAGCAAGCATCAAGGTGGTATCCCGGCGCCGGCTTGTATCGTAATGTGCGCCTTATCGAGACCGACCGCATTCATATCCCGGTGTGGGGGACATACGTTACCACCCCATACATCACTGATGAATATGCCTCGGTAAGCTTGTCAATGGAGATTGCAGGTGCCTCAAAAGGCAAGATCGTGGAAATTGAGACTGTTATAACCGCTCCCGACGGTAAGACCGTGGCAACGGCTAAACAGAATTACACAGCCCATGGTCAGCCTTTCAAACAGGAGTTTATTGTTAACAACCCTGAGTTGTGGACACTCGATTCACCGGTACTGTATAATGCCTGCACCAAGCTGAGTGTTGACGGGAAGACCGTTGATGAGTACAACACCCGTTTTGGTATCCGCAAACTGGAGTATATCCCTGAGAAGGGTTTCTTCCTGAACAGCGAGTACACCAAGTTCAGGGGCGTTTGCAACCACCATGACCTCGGCCCGTTGGGCTCAGCAGTTAATCGTTCAGCACTGCGCCATCAAATTGAGCTGTTGAAGGATATGGGTTGCAATGCCATACGCACCAGCCACAACATGCCGGCCCCTGAGTTGGTAGAGCTGTGTGACGAGATGGGTATCATGATGATGGTTGAGCCTTTTGATGATTGGGGTTTCCGCCCTAAATCTCCCAACGGATACGGCGCTGTGTTTGCCGAATGGGCCGAGAGGGACATCACAAATATGGTAAAACAGTATCGCAACAGCCCGTCGGTGGTGATGTGGTCAATCGGTAATGAGGTCCCCTCACAGTGGGGTCCCGATGGAATCTCAGAGCTCACCATGTTGCAGGACCTTGTACACAGCCTTGATGCAACACGCCCCGTTACATGCGGAATGGATCAGATTGGCTCGGTGCTTGATAACGGATTCGCTGCCGCTCTGGATATCCCCGGCTTTAATTACAAACCACAATATTACCGCAAGGCCTACGAGATTTTACCGCAAAAATTAATTCTCGGCAGTGAGACGGCTTCAACCGTGTCAAGTCGCGGGGTATACCACTTCCCGGTTACATGGGCTGAGCACAATCCCGTTACCCACCCTGATAATCAATCCTCAAGCTACGACAATGAGTCTTGCTCATGGTCAAACACCCCTGAGCTTGATTTTGCCGCCGACGAGGACCTGCCCTGGATGATAGGCCAGTTTGTGTGGACCGGATTTGACTACCTTGGCGAGCCGTCCCCCTATGACACCGATGCGTGGCCCTCACACTCATCCTATTTCGGAATCATAGATTTGGCCTCTTTGCCCAAAGATCGCTTCTATCTCTATCGCAGCCGTTGGAATCAAAAGGATCACACCCTGCATGTTCTTCCCCACTGGACATGGCCGGGGCGTGAGGGTGAAATCACACCCGTAATGGTGTATACCGATGCCCCTGAGGCTGAACTGTTTGTCAACGGCGAGAGTATGGGTAAGCGTGCGCGCAAGGATACCGGAAATTCCCCTGAACGCTTCCGCCTGATTTGGGACGACGTTGTTTACCGTCCCGGCGAAATCACCGTCAAGGCTTATGATGCTGCCGGTAAAGAGGTCGGAACCAAGACTATCCGCACCGCCGGCAAACCCGCCACGATATCGCTCAAGGCTAACCGCGAGACACTTGCCGCCAACGGTGAGGACTTTGCATACATCACCGTCACCGTCCTTGACAAAAACGGTAATCCCGTGCCCAATGCTGATAACCGCGTGAAGTTTGCCGTTGAAGGTGCCGGGCGCTTTGTTGCCACTGCCAATGGCGATCCCACATGTCTGCTTCCCTTCCAGAATCCTGAGATGGACCTTTTCAGCGGGGCTGCCACGGCTATCGTCAGCAGCGGCGAAAAACCCGGTGTGATTAAAGTGCGTGTCAGCGGTAAGGGGCTTAAACCCGCAGTAATTGAAATACCCGTAAAATAATAATTCACAATATTTTAAAAGATAAATGAAAAATCTTCCCTCAAACGAGAAAATGCAGGCAACCCTGACGGCCGAATTCAAGAAACGTTTTGACCGTGAACCTATAATATATGCTTCAGCAGGTCGCATCAACCTGATTGGCGAGCACACCGACTATAACGGCGGCTTCGTGTTCCCGGGCGCAATTGACAAAGTTATCATGGCTGCCGTAAGGCCCAATGATACCAACCTTGTAAAGGTCTATTCTGTTGACCAGGAGCAGGAAGCAGAGTTCGGTCTCAACGAGGCTGATGCTCCCAAAGAGATGTGGGCCCGTTATATATTCGGTGTATGCCGCGAGGTGATTAAGCGCGGTGGCACCGTTAAGGGTTTTGACGCCGTTTTTGCCGGTAATGTACCCCTGGGCGCAGGCCTCAGCTCCTCGGCTGCCCTTGAGTCTTGCTTCGCTTTCGCTCTCAACGATATGTTCAACAACAACTCAATAGATAAGTTTGAGTTGGCACGCATCGGCCAATCAACCGAGCATAATTATTGCGGTGTAAACTGCGGCATCATGGACCAGTTCGCATCAGTATTCGGCAAGAAGGATCAACTTATTCGCCTTGACTGCCGCTCAATGGAGTATGAGTATTTCCCTTTCCACCCCGAGGGATATAAACTGGTGCTGATTGACTCAAAGGTTAAGCATGAGTTGGTTGATTCTCCCTACAACAAGCGTCGCGAGTCTTGCGAGCGCGTGGCTAAACGCCTGGGGATTGAGACTTTGCGTGATGCCACATTTGAGGACCTTGAAAAAATCAAGTCTGACATATCGGCTGAGGATTACCAGCGTGCACGTTTCGTCATTGGCGAGAAGCAACGCGTGCTTGACGTTTGCGAGGCTCTGCAGAAAGGTGACTATGAGACCGTTGGCCGTTGCATGTATGAAACCCATAACGGTTTGTCAAAGGATTATGAGGTGAGCTGTGAGGAGCTTGACTTCCTCAACGACGTGGCTAAGGAATGTGGAGTCACCGGCAGCCGCATCATGGGCGGTGGTTTCGGCGGTTGCACCATCAACCTGGTGAAGGATGACGCCTATGAAAACTTCCTCAAAGAGGCGGTAAAACGCTTTAAAGAGAAGTATGGCCACGAGCCCCAAATTTATGATGTGATAATCAGTGACGGCGCACGCCGTATCAGCGAGTAATATCGGTTTTCTCTATTTTGTTTATATGGAAAGCAAGATATCGAAATTCTCGGTCCCCGGTATGGGCGAGGGCTCTTTGGTTAGACTGACAAACGCATCGGGTGCGTATGTCGAGCTGTCTTCTTTGGGTGCCGGGATTGTCTCAATCCACGTGCCCGACAAATACGGCAGGCTTGAGAACGTTGTGCTCGGCTACGCTAATCCGGTTGATTACCTCAACGATGGCCCTTGCAGCGGAAAAGTCCCCGGCAGGTATGCCAACCGCATTGCCCGCGGGCATTTTACCCTTGAGGGCAAGGAGTACACGCTGGCGATAAACAACGGCCCGAACCATCTGCACGGTGGGCCCACCGGTTTCCAGAATCGCCTTTGGGAATGTGAGGTTGAAGGTGACTCAGTTGTCTTCAGCCGTACCTCTCCCGACGGTGAGGAGGGTTACCCAGGAACAGTGAAAGTTGATGCCCGATATACCTGGACTGATGACAACACCTTGTTGCTGAACCTGCGCGCGCACAGCGATGCCCCAACGGTTATAAACCTTACTAACCACTGCTACTTCAACCTTGACGGGGAGGGTAGTGCCCTTGACCACCTGCTGCAACTGAATGCCGCCAAATGGCTTCCCACCGATGAGACCCTTATTCCCACCGGCGAGTTTGCCGAGGTTGAGGGAACACCGATGGACTTCCGCCAACCCAAGACATTGGGGAAAGACATAAAACAGAATTTCCCGGCACTGAAGTATGGAAAGGGGTATGACAACTGTTGGGTTCTTGCCCCGGAGGCGGGGACACTGCGCTGCGCGGCAATTCTGCGCGGACCCAAGTCCGGCCGTGCTCTGGAGGTTATTACCGACCAGCCTGCCGTGCAGGTATACACCGGCAACTGGCTTGAGGGGTCGCCCCGCGGCGCGCGCGGCGAGGAGTTCCATGACTATGACTTTGTTGCCATAGAGTGCCAGGATATGCCCGACGCTCCCAATCATCCTGACTTCCCGTCAACCGTCCTCGAACCGGGACAACTTTATAACAGAAATATTCTATTTAACTTCAAAACAATATGAAACCCACACTTTTTGTCCTTGCTGCCGGTATGGGCAGCCGTTACGGAGGCTTGAAACAGCTTGACCCCCTGGGCCCCAACGGGGAAACCATTATGGACTACTCAATCTATGATGCCATACAGGCCGGTTTCGGCAAGATCGTTTTTGTAATCCGCAAGGATTTTGAGCAAGATTTCCGCGAAAGGGTCCTCAGCAAGTATGAGGGGCACATCCCGGTTGAAGTTGTTTTCCAGGCTATTGACGATCTGCCCGAAGGGTATACCGCGCCTGCTGACCGCTCAAAACCCTGGGGTACCAATCACGCTTTGCTGATGGGTAAGGACGTTATCAACGAGCCGTTTGCTGTCATCAATGCCGACGATTTCTATGGCCGTGACGCTTTCAAGGTAATTGCCGAGGAGTTGCAACGTCCGCATGACAAGAAGGGTGACTATTGCATGGTAGGTTTTCGTGTTGGCAACACCCTCACCGAGAACGGTACCGTGGCTCGTGGCGTGTGCGCCACCAAGGACGGGTTGCTTGAAACCATCACCGAGCGTACAGCAATCGGCTATGACAAGGATCACAACATCTCCTTCACCGATGAGGAGGGTGTAGTGCAAACCATCCCCCCGACAACCCCCGTTTCAATGAACCTGTGGGGCTTCACTCCCGACTATTTTGACTTTAGCGAGCGCGAGTTCAAGAAATTCCTTGACAAGGACTTGAATACACCCAAGGCAGAGTTCTTCATCCCCCTGTGTATCGACGCTCTCATCAAGTCCGGCGAGGCTACCGTCAAGGTTCTTGACACCGATAGCCGCTGGTTTGGTGTTACGTACGCAGCCGACCGCCCCGGTGTGGTTGAGAAGTTCGCCAAGCTTCACGCCGACGGTGTTTATCCCACCCCCCTGTTCAAGTAATTTGAGTATCGTTTCCTATATGGGTCGCCGGGAGAAACATCTCGGCGACCTTATTTTTGACCTCTGTAATCCGTTTTTGCGGTTCTTCAGGTGGCTTTTTATTATTTTTAACGTATGGCAAGGGGGATTTCTAAAAAAGTATAAAGTATCGGGCATAATTTGGCAGGGCGCCCCAATGTTTCTACTTTTGTATTACCATGTATACACCTGTCAAGTATTTACCCGTTTTTGTTTTGGCCTCTGCGGCCCTTTTTTCTTGCGGTAAGGCTTCTGAGAAGGCTTCCGGTGAGACGAACGACACTGTAACCGCCGATGCTGCTCCCGCGCAAGCAAAGGTTGTTGAGCGTCAGCCTGACACAACGTTCTCATCTGTTGACGCCATCCAATATCGGGTTGACGTTATGATGCCCGACGTTGACGGCCGGCTTGAGTCGCTTGAGGATTTATATGCCAAGAACGAGGGGTCAATGCTCACATTCAGGGGCGGCCCGTTTCGCGATGCTCCCCAGACCGGTGTTTTGCAGGGTGAACCATCGTCAATTGACGTTGTCTGGAGGTTCAAAACTGACAGCGATGTCAAGTGGGGCGGCGGAAGTGGCTGGAACGGCCAGCCGGTATTTGTGAAGTGGCCCGCTGAAAAGTTGGCTGATTACAAAAAGCTACCTACCAGCAAGGAGGCTCTTTCGCAGGAAGAGATTATTGTGGGCTCGCTGTGTGGCAACGTGTATTTTATCGACTTCATGAGCGGGAAGGCCAGTCGTGAGCCTCTGAAAGCATCCAACCCTATAAAGGGGAGTGTATCCCTTGACCCGACCCTCAACGGTAATCTCTATGTGGGACAGGGCATTCGCAATCAGCATCCTTTCGGCGCATTAACGGCAAACCTCGGGAAGCATCAATACACCCATGCTTTTGACGTGGATCCCAACGCTTGGCGCAGCTGGGGTGCATACGACTCCTCATGTATTCGTGTCGGGCAATTCCTGTTCCGCCCGGGTGAGAACGGCACTTTCTACAAATGGCTTATCGGCAAGGACGGGGATATGAAGCTGCATTCAACGCTGCGATTCAAGCGCGGCGGCAATGCTGCCGGTATTGAAAGTTCTTTGGCAGTATATGGCAATTATGGATACTTTGGTGATAACCAGGGTGTTGTCCTTTGCGTAAATCTTGACACCATGCGTCCGGTGTGGTATTATGACAATCACGATGACACTGATGCTTCGCCGGTTCTCGCCGTGGAGGATGGGAAGCCTTACCTGTATATCGGTTGCGAGGTTGACAAGCAGGGTACCGGTACGGCATACCTTACCAAGCTGAACGCCTTGACCGGTGAGCGTATTTGGGAATATACCTACCCCTCAAAAAACGCTAAGGTGGGCAGCAAACAGTTCGATGGCGGTTATTATGCAACCCCGTTGCCCGGGCGTGCTGACTGTGCAAACCTGATATTTGCCAGCGCAGTCCTTAACCAACATGGGCAGGATGGCGCCATCATTGCAATAGATCGCGCCACGGGACGCAAAGTCTGGCAGTCACCGCTCAAGCATTACGGGTGGTCATCTCCTGTGGCTTTGGTGGACAAAGACAACAAAATGTATCTGTTTGTCGGCGACACAACCGGCAATGTGTATCTGTTCCGCGGTAGTGACGGCAAGCAGTTGGCTGTGAAAAACGTTGCCCACAACTTTGAATCCTCACCGATTGTCAACGGCAACGCCGTGGTGGTGGGAAGTCGCGGCAACGAGATTCTCAAAATGGAGATTAAGTAATTTACCGCCGGTTTATGCCGTATTTTTCTGACATTATGAAGAAGCTTATACTTTTCTTTACGATACTGTTCTCACTTGTTGAGGTGCATGGGGCTGATGGAATCCTTACAGCGCAGAACCGTGTAAATACCGGTGGATACCGGTTCTGGTTCTACAATCCCGACCCGATGGATGAGCTTGACCCTAAGCCGGTTGTAATATTTCTGCACGGTCGTTCGCTCAGCGGCAATGACCTGAGCCGCGTAAAGAAGTATGGCACCATTGCAGCCATAGAAAAGGGGCGCGATATCGATGCTTACGTCATAGCCCCTCAAGTGCCCTCAGGTGCTTTCTGGGAACCCGAAAAGGTAATGGATATTCTTGACTGGGCATGGGATAATTATAATATTGATGAGGACCGTGTCTACATCATTGGCATGAGCCTTGGCGGCTTCGGGGCTATCGATGTTGCCAATGCGTATCCCGACCGTATCGCCGCTTGCCTGGCAATGTGCGGTGGCAGCTATCAAAATGATTTTTCAGGATTAGCTCAGGTGCCCCTTTGGGTGATCCATGGCACGGCCGATGCTGCAGTGCCGGTCAGCCAGAGCGACCGCGTTGTCAGTGAGGTAAAGAAGGTTTGCGACGAGGATAGGGTAATATACCAGAGGATTCCGGGGATGAATCACTCCCGCCCGGCCAGATATTTCTACATACCTGAGGTGTATGACTGGTTGATGAGCCATTCGCTGCAGGACAAGGGTCGCCCCGTCAACCGCAACGTCCTGAACACCGATGCTGCAAACACCGCTTACCGGGGACTGAAGTCCAATTCTCGCAAGCTGTAAATTGTATTGGTAACCCTCCGCAATAAATTGTTATGGCTACGTTGTTTCTGTTGCCCTCCACCATGAGCGATGCCCCGGCGTCACGGGTTATCCCTGTGTATAATATTGAGGTTGCGGCGCGCATCAAGCATTTTGTCGTTGAAAATGTACGCACAGCGCGGCGTTTTCTGCGCCGTTGCGACCCGGACATTGACATTGATGCACTGAGTTTTGAGGTTCTCAACGTCAACACTCCCCCTGAGGAAGTGGGCAAACTGTTGCAACCTTTGCGTGACGGGCATGACGTGGGGGTGATTTCTGAGGCCGGATGCCCTGCGGTGGCTGACCCGGGTGCCGACTTGGTGAACCTTGCTCAGCAGGCCGGTTTTGAGGTGGTGCCTTTGGTGGGCCCGTCCTCAATCATCATGTCGTTGATGGCTTCAGGGCTTAACGGACAGCGCTTCGCCTTTAAAGGTTACCTGCCTATTGAGGGCAAAGCGCGCACTGAGGCGATAAAGGCCATGTGTCATCGCATTGAGAGGGAAGGGGAGACCCAGATATTCATTGAAACCCCTTATCGCAACGCCAAGCTGGCTGAGGAGCTGATAACCGCGTTGCCCCCGACGGTAAGGCTATGTATTGCCGTGGATATCACCGGTCCGTCACAGAGCATCATCACGCGCACCATTGCCGGGTGGCGCAAACAGCCCCCCAAGCTATCCAAAACCCCCACAGTTTTCCTTTTGGGTTAATCCCCGGCTTTATTCGGTATCGGCCAGGGATGCTTGATAAATTCGGGATGTCCGTGCGTTGAAATCTCTTTTGCGGGGCATCCGCCCACAGTGGTGTCCGGCTTTACATCTTTCACCACGGTTGCTCCGGCACCGATTGCAGCGCCGCAACCGATAGCAACATCTTCAACAATCGATACCCCGGGCCCTATATACACATTGTTGCCGATTCTGGCTGCCGGGCCATTGTTGGCGCCTATGGTAGTGAATTGCCCAAGGTTCACATTGTTCCCGATAACAGCATCGGGGTTGATAACTGTGCCGCAACAGTGTTGTATGTACAGCCCGTATCCTATGCGCGTACGCGGGGGTATCAACAGCCCGTATTTGCGATAGCGCCTCAGCATCATCTTGGCAAAGGGGTAGACCCATCCCTTGTGTTGCGCTAAACGAAACCAGAAACTGAAACCCATGCTTGTGCGCGACAGGCTGCCCAGCCATATCCTCAACATGTTGTCGTGTCGACCGTTGTGGCGAAAGTGGTCTGAACGTATCAGTTCAAAACAGTCTCGGTAGCAACGCGGTATGGGGATGCTTACCACCTCTCCCGCAATATTGTATTCGGCAAAATCCATAGGGGCAAATTTACATATTTTTCTGTGGAGGCAAAATCGGTAAATTTGAGTCAAAAAAAAACGGGCAACCGCCGTGATTGGCAGTCACCCGTTTTGTGGTATGGGGCAGGGGTTTATTCTGAGACAACCTCAAAAGGTATGTCCACAGTAACCTCTTTGTGCAGACGAGCTTGTGCGGTATAGTTGCCGACCTCTTTAACAGACTCTTTGATGTAGATGGTCTTGCGGTCAACATTGTGGCCAAGTTTCTCGAGTGCCTCGGCAATCTGCAATGCACCAACCGAGCCGAAAATGGTGCCGGTTGATGATGTCTTGGCGCCGATGGTGAGTTTTACGTCTTTCAGGGCCTCAGCCTGGGCCTCTGCAGCTGCCTTGAGCTCGGCAAGCTTGTGGGCACGTTGACGCTGATTCTCCTCCAGCACCTTGAGGGCTGACGGGGTGGCAATGACTGCTTTGCCCTGAGGAATAAGATAGTTACGGCCATAGCCGTCTTTTACTTCCACAACATCGTCTTTGTAGCCGAGGTTGGTGATATCTTCTTTGAGGATAATTTTCATAACTAATGTTGAAGTTTCCTGGTTAGTGGTGTTGGCTGGGCCTTATTTCATAAGGTCGGTAACGTAGGGCAGCAGGGCCAGGTGGCGGGCACGCTTCACGGCCTGGGCCACGCGACGCTGAAACTTCAGCGACGTGCCGGTGATGCGGCGGGGCAGGATCTTGCCTTGC
>CAYMNF010000029.1:0-25180 GCA_964391735.1 uncultured Bacteroides sp.
TAAACTGACGTAGGAGCAATCCTACCACGAGTTCGAATCTCGTCCTCTCCGCAAGAGCAAAGAAGCCGTCTAAAATAGACGGCTTCTTTGCTCTTGCGGTGTCTCGGTCTAAATACCCTGTTTGTAAATTAGAAAATTAGATACGGCATTTGACGTTGGATGGGCCAGAAATAGGATATATTAGATTTTTGAGGAGGGTTTATTGGGCCGGGTGTGGCGGGTGGAATTTGGCGTTGGCGCGGGTGAGGAGCAGGGAGCGGACGGCGAGGTAGACGAGGAAGGCTATCCACAGGGCGTGGTTGTGCAAATGGGGTTCCAAGATCCATAAGGTGATGAAGTAGGCAATCGAGGCCCATAACATGCTGTAGAGCAAGGAACGGGTTGCCAGATAGCCGATAAAGATTCCGTCCCAAATAAAGGCCGCGAAGCTGACAAAGGGGATAGCTATAACCCATGGTAAAAAATCGGCAGCCACAGAGCGCACCCCATAGTCAGTTGTCAATAGTTTTATGAATTCCCATCCGCCAAATCCATATATCACCGTAAAGGCTGTGGCGACCCCGGCGCCCCACAACATGATTCGTTTTACGGCATTATGCCTTAAAGCATGGTCGCCGGCGCCGACAGCGCGGCCGACAATTGCCTCGGCCGCGTATGCCAGACCGTCGGTAAAATAGCTGAAAAAGATAAAGAACTGCATCAGCAGGGCGTTGGCAGCCAAGACAACGGGACCCTGAGCGGCGCCACGGCGTGTAAACCACAGCGTGACAGCAATGAGGCACACCGTACGCAGAAAAATATCAAGGTTAACCGAGAAGAAACGCTTCATGCTATCCCTGAGCATGAGCCGTGACAACGTGGGCCTATAACCCTTGGGGGCCAATCGCCGGGCGAGGGGAATTGCAACGGCTACCCCACTCCACTGCGCTATCAAGGTCCCGACGGCCACACCTTCAACGCGCATGTGCATACCTATGACAAAGATGAAGCTGGCAACGATGTTAACCACGTTTATTGTCAGTGACATCCAGAGGGCACTTTTTGAGGAGCCCATTCCCACCATCCAGCCTGTGAATGTGTATGAGGCCAAAACGGCCGGGGCACCCCAGACAAGAATATGGAAGTATCGGCAAGCTAATCCCCAGGTTTTAGGGTCCGGCTCCATAAACCAGCCGAAAAGACTCTCAATAGGCCATTGCAAAACAATGATGAGTGCCCCCACTCCACCGCTGACAAGCAGTGAGCGGAACAGGGCCTCACTCATTGCTGAGGGGTCTATGGCCCCGCGTGCCTGTGCGGTAATCCCGCCGGTGCCGCTACGCAAAAAGCTGAATAGCCAGTACAGCAGGTTGAAGATGTTGCCACCGATAGCGATGGCGGCAAGATATGCCGGCCCCCCCATGTGTCCTGTGAAGGCCACATCCATCAGTCCCAATAAGGGAGTGGTGACAGTGGCCGCCACAGCCGGGAGGGCCAGGCGAGCTATTTCTCGGTCAAGAGCTTTCACCCCCTATTGGGCTTTGCGCGCAATGAGTCCCAGATTACGTAAATGATAAGGCCGACATAGGCGCCGACACCTGCCCATTGGGTAGCGATCTCAGACATGGGGTTGTCATATTGATATCCGGCAAAACGTGTAACTGCAGCCAGGACACCAAAGAGGGCACCACCGGCGATGAGGCCTGAGGCGATGAGGGTACCGCGGTCACGGCGAGCATCGTTGAGTCGGCTGTCCTTTGAGCGAGTAGATACAAACCATGATACTGCGCCACCCACCAGCATGGGGGTGTTAAGGGGCAGCGGGATAAACATACCCAGGCAGAAAGCCAATGCAGGAACGCCAAGCCAGTTAAGGATAAGGGCCAACAATGCACCGGCCATATACAGAATCCAGGGGGTGTTACCGCCCATCATCAGCGGCTCGATGGACTTTGCCATAGCGTTAGCCTGCGGGGCAACCAGAGCATTGGGGCCGGTAAAACCGTATACGTTATTGAGCAACAGGATGACACCACCCACAGTAGCGGCGGATGCCAGAGTGCCGAGGAACTTCCAGCTCTCCTGTTTCTTGGGTGTTGAACCGAGCCAGTAGCCTACTTTGAGGTCGGTTACAAACCCGCCGGCCATTGACAGAGCGGTACAAACCACGCCGCCAATCACCATAGATGCCACGATACCCGAGGTACCGCTAAGGCCGATGGCAACAAAGATTGCAGAAGCGACAATCAGCGTCATCAGTGTCATACCCGACACGGGATTTGAGCCGACAATGGCAATAGCATTTGCAGCAACGGTGGTGAAGAGGAAGGCGATGACGGTTACAACCAGCCAAGCAACGGCGGCCTGCCACAGAGTGCCGATAACCCCGAACCAGAAGAAGAGGAATACAGCCACCAAGGCCAATGCCATGAAGAAGAGTACATGCTTCATGGAAATATCCTGTTGCCAGCGTATGGTCTTCATCCCCTCGACATTACCTTTGAGCTCCCGCCCGGCAAGTCCTACGGCCTGGCGTATAATCGGCCACGACTTGACGATACCGATAATACCGGCCATGGCGATACCGCCGATGCCGATGTAACGCGCATGGTCTGAGAACAGTTGCTGTGGTGTCAAAGCAACCAGAGCCTCGTTACCGTATGTGCCGAGCAACGGGATAATGACCCACCATACAAATATTGAGCCGGCGAAAATGACGAATGCATACTTGAGGCCCACAATGTACCCCAAGCCGAGCAGCGCAGCCCCGGTGTTGCAGCTTACAACGATTTTGGTTTTGTCAATGAGGGTTTGTCCCCAGTTAGTCACCGATGTTGTCAGAGTCTCGGTCCACCAACCGAAGGTTGCCACGATATAGTCATAAATACCTCCTATCAACGATGTTATAATCAAGGTCTTAGCCTGACCACCCGAGGAAGCGTCCTTAGCCTGAGAGCTTACCAGCACCTGCGTTGTAGCGGTAGCCTCGGGGAAAGGATACTTACCGTGCATATCCTTAACGAAGTATTTGCGGAAGGGTATAAAGAACAGGATACCCAACACGCCACCTAACAGCGAGCTAAGAAAAATCTGGAAGAAGTTTACCGAGATTTCGGGATAAGTCCCTTGCAGAATATAGATTGCGGGGAGGGTGAAGATGGCACCGGCCACGATCACACCCGAGCAAGCGCCAATTGACTGTATAATGACGTTCTGCCCCATGGGGTCTTTCTTTTTCAGCGCCCCCGACAGGCCAACAGCAATGATAGAGATAGGGATAGCGGCCTCAAAGACCTGTCCCACCTTTAGTCCCAGATAAGCTGCCGCCGCTGAGAAGATAATGGCAAGGAGCAATCCCACGCCCACCGAGTAAGGGGTAACCTCGCGATAATCCCGTGCCGGGTGCATGACGGGGCGGTAGACCTCGTCGTCACCCAACTCACGATAAGCGTTTTCAGGCAACATAATCGGGTCGGCGTCCTGATAGATGATGTCTTCGTCTTGTTTCATTACAGAAATATTATTGGATTTATTATTTTTTCAAGGACAGGGGTACAAAAGATTGGTTACATATTTACTCGCCCCAAAATTTCAAGAGTGTCACAGACAATCTCGGTGACAGAATGTTTAATGGTATTGCGGTCCTCCCAGACGCGAGTGCGCAGTTTCCCCTCAAGATATAGGCGCGAGCCTTTGCGCACATACTTCTCGGCATACTCGGCGAGTGGTCCCCACAGTAGCACGCGGTGCCACTCGGTACGCTCGGGCACCGTCACGCCATCGGCGTTGGTTCGTGCCGGCTCGGTGGTGGCAACCGACAAATTGACAATAGGTCGTTTATCGTCATATCGCACCTGTGGGTCGCGGCCCACATTTCCCACCAAAATCACTTTATTTATTGACATAATGCGGTGAGGGATATACGATTACATCATCAACGCCTTCATTTGCGCGGCAATCGCGGCGGCAGCATCTTCAGCGGCCTCGGCAAAATCGGGCCCCGATGAGGCGTAGATAATTCCGCGGGATGAGTTAACCAACAATCCGCACTCGCCGGGGATAAAACCGTATTGCACCACCTCTTCAAGGCTACCCCCCTGCGCCCCTACCCCGGGGACAAGCAGGAAAGCCTTGGGGGCAACCCGGCGAACATCGGCGAACAAGGACCCGCGAGTGGCGCCCACCACATACATCAGCTGCTCGTCGGGGTTTTCGGCCCATGTCTGTGAGGTGGTAATCACCTTCTCAAACAACCGGCTACCGGTGTCAGCATCGCGCATCATCTGGAAGTCCATTGACCCGGGGTTGCTGGTCAGGGCCAATAGAACAACCCACTTGCCGGGATACCCCAAAAACGGTTTAACGGAGTCAGACCCCATATACGGGGCAACCGTAACGGCGTCAACACCGTCATTCTCAAAGAACTCACGGGCGTACAGTTTTGAGGTGTTGCCAATGTCGCCACGCTTGGCATCGGCAATAATCAGATGCGACGGGTAACGTTGGTGCAGATACTCAACCGTGCGTATAAATGAACGCATACCCTCAGGGCCACCGGCCTCATAGAACGCCAGGTTAGGTTTGTAGGCCACACAATAGGGTGCAGTTGCATCAATGATTTCTTTGTTGAAGGCGAAAACCGGGTCGGCAGTAGCCTCAACAAGATGCTCAGGGAGTTTATTAGGGTCGGTATCAAGGCCGACGCACAAGAATGTCCCCTTGGAATAAATGTTATCTATCAGCTGTTGACGAGTCATATTTCAAGGCAGTAGTCACGCCACAAAGTTAAAGTTTTTTTCGGAATATTCTCAGTCCCTTTTCCATACGTGCAACCCGCCTTTTGGGGTATATGCCCACTCAGAACTCATTTTAATTTGGTATTGCAACCAACTTATTTGTATTTTTGGGTACTTAAAAAGGATTACGGCATGTTTTTCTATTATCTTTACTTTTTTTGCATTGCAGCCCCGATACTGTTGGTATGGACAGTTCTGACAGCCATTTTCACCATCATCTTCTCGGCAATGGGAGGTGGCCGCTGGGCCGGATATTACCCTGAGATTCTGTGGTCACGAATGTTTTGCATCCTCAGCCTTGTAAGGGTTACGGTAAACGGGCGCGAAAACATCAACAAAAAAACGGGCTATATTTTTGCTGCCAACCACCAGGGGTCATACGATATTTTTGCGGTGTACGGGTACTTAGGCCACAACTTCAGGTGGATGATGAAGGCCTCCCTTGCCAAGATACCCTTTGTGGGCTATGCGTGCCGCACTTCAAAGCAGGTATTTGTTGAGCGCCACAACCCCAAGGGGATGCGTCGCAGCCTTGACGCCGCCGAGGAACAACTGCGCAACGGCATGTCAATAGTGGTTTTCCCCGAGGGGTCACGCACGCCCACGGGTAGCCTGCAACGCTTCAAGCGCGGGGCGTTCAAGTTGGCTGAGGAGTTCGGGCTGCCGGTAGTGCCACTGAGCATCTCCGGGTCATACAGTGTAATGTCCCGCCGGGACAAGCTTCCGCGCCCCGGCCACATCACCCTCACAATCCACAAACCGATATTGCCGGTTGACGGCCGCCATGATATGGAGGCGTTGATGCAAGCCACTTATACAGCCATACAAACCGCTGCCAACCCCTGAGGAGAAAAAAGTCAACAAACGCAAAAACTAATTAAATAATATTTAGTTTTTAAACCTAAACACTTTTTTATTGTCATAGTTTCAGAAACAAAATTGAAAACATAAAAAACAAGAAACTATGAAAAAGAAAGTGTTAGGCGGGAGCCTTCTTGGTTTGGTAATGATGGTAGGTGCTTCAGCTTTTGCACAGAACCCCGGCACTGCCGATAAGCCCTGTCAACGTGAAAACTGTCCCAAGGTTGAAAATTGCAAGCCAGGTCAGCCCTGTGGCGACAAAGCACCCTGTGCCTTTGAGCCGCGCTTCAAGGGTAACGGCAAAGGGGAATGCCGCTTGAATCCCACCGTATGTGCATTGTCAAACCTCAACCTTACCGATGCACAAAAGGAGCAGATCAAGAATCTTCCCTCAGCCGCCCAGAACATGCGCCGTATGCAGCAGGAGGCTCGCGGGGAGTACCTCAAGAATCTGAAGAATATTCTTACCCCTGAGCAGTACACCCAATTTCTTGAGAACTACTACACCATGCAACCTGCCGGTCAGCAAGCTCGCGGTCCAAAAGGCCAAGGCCAGCCCGGTCGCAAGTTTGACAAGAAAAAGGATGTAAAGGGTCCGAAAGACAAAAAGGATAAGTCTGACAAAAAGAACAAATCAGACAAGAAAGATAAAAAAGACAAGAAGGATAAGAAGGACTAAAACAAGACAGGAGGAAAACAAAGCAGTGACCACGCTGCACCTGCTGGAGGCTGTACCGACAAAACCGGTACAGCCTCTTTTTTATAACCTTAACGCAGAATTGGTTTTTTAGAGGGGGAAATCGTAAATTTGTGGCATGAAATCATTTGCATTCCCGGGTGAAATCAGCGATGCTGCATGTGCAATTGCCGCAGGCCAGGTGCCGTATATGCGCACGGCTGAGTTTTCAGCAACCGTTAAGGAGCTTGAGGGGTTGTTTCTGCAGCTCATCGGGTGTAAAGACGGGCGCATGGTGTTGCTCACCGCGTCCGGTACCGGAGCCATGGATGCCGTCGCCACAAACTACCTGTCAGTTCTGGGGCAGGCCGACTCCCCCGTGCTGATAATTGACGGGGGTGGTTTTGGACGGCGTTGGAAGTCCCTGTGTCATTATTATCATATCCCTCATTGTGGATTCAATGTTGAGTTTGGCAAGGATGCCGACTATGAGCGTCTTGAGGCTGAGGTGAAGCGCACCAACGCCTCAGCCGTTGTCACCGAGCATGACGAGACATCCTCGGGACAGCTTTTCAACCTTGACCGCATCGGCGAGATCTGCCGCAAAACCGGGGCCTCCCTTGTGGTGGATGCTATCAGTTCTTTCCTGGCCGACCCGTTGGACATGGAAAAGATGAATATTGACATCTGCATCACCAGCAGCCAGAAGGGGCTCAATGTACACCCCGGGGTATCGTTGGTGGCTATCTCCCCCAAGCTAAACGACTTCCCTTGGAATCATCTCAGTTATTATTTTGACTTTGAGGAGAATCTGCATAATCTGACCCGCGGCCAGACGCCCTATTCACCGGCCACCATGATTATTTTGCAAACGTTGGATGCACTGCGTACCGTCGCTGCTAAGGGGCTTGATGCGCAGATAAGCGAGGTTGCAGGGCGAGCCGAGCGGTTCCGTGCGGGTATGCGGGCCTTGGGGGTAGAGATGCCGGTTGAGGTGAAGTCAAACGCCGTAACCGGATTTATGGTACCCCAAGAGGTTGCCAAGACCTTATTTACAGATTTAATTGACCGGGGCTACTGGATAATGCCCGGTGGCAATCCGTTATACTTTCGTGTCAGCCACCTTGGGTTGGCCGATACTGATAGCCTGATAAGCGAGTTGAAAAATCTTTTGAAGCGATGACACGTGTTTTTACCTCGGGGTCCTTTGACCTTTTCCATGTAGGACACCTTAATATATTGCAAAAGTCGGCAGCCCTGGGCGATGAGCTTATTGTCGGGGTTTCAACCGATGAGCTTATTGAACATTACAAGGGGATGAAACCGATTATCCCCTTTGAAGAACGGGCCCGTATAGTTGCGGCCATAGGCTGCGTAACAAAGGTAGTGAAGCAGGTTAAACTCACCGAGATTGCCCAACTGCAACGCGAAAACATTGACATCGTGACCATCGGCGATGACTGGGTTGGCAAGTACCTTGAGGGTATTGAGTGGATAAAATCCCAACCGGGTAAAAAGGTTGTCTACTTCCCTTATACCCCGGGGATTTCCACCACGGGTATCAAAAGAAAGATTATTGACGGGGCCAATGCCATAGTTGACGCTGCTATGCGTCGCGAGGCCTCTCTGGACTTTGACTGGCCCGAGGATCCGCGTCCCGGCAAATAACGGTCTTATGGCAGATTGATCGGTTGGTCATAGGGGAGCCAAAGAATCGGGGTCCCGCGCCGTTCCATACCGCGAAACCAGGTCATCTGGCGTTTTGCAAACTGATGGATGGCAATTTCCAGGTCGCGTGTCATCTGCTCATAGGATATTTTGCCGATTACGTAAAGGGTCAGATACTTATACTCAAGCCCGTAATATATCAAATCCTCAGGTTGAATACCCGAGTTGAGCAAACCTTCCACCTCCTGTACCATACCCTGCTGCAGGCGGCTCTCCAGGCGCCGGGTTATGCGGGCCCTTCTATCATCGCGACTTATATCCATGCCTATTACCAAGGCATTGTCGGGGGTGCGGTGCCCATACGGGTCACACTCAGGGTGTTCCTTATAGTACTGCTGAATCTCAATTGCCCTGATGGCGCGTTGGCAAGTGTCGACATCGGTGGTGTTATGCAGGGTCTTCATTGCGGCCAGGCGCGCTGTCAACTCTTCAAGTGAGAGTCCTTGCAATGCCTGTCGCAACTGTGGATTTGCCGGGACCTGCGGCAAGCGTAGCCCCGTCACCAAGCTCTCGACATACAAACCGGTTCCGCCGCACACCACGGGTAGATTTCCACGGCGGCGAATATCATCTATAGCCGCACGTGCGGCCTGGAGCCAACGGTGCAGGTCGTACCGCTCGCCGGCATTGACAATGTCGATTAGATGAAATGGCACATTGCCATACTCCTCCAGGTCCTTGCCTGTTCCCAGGTCCATGCCGCGATACACCTGTCGCGAATCGGCCGAGACGATTTCGCCCCCTACCCTTTGGGCAAGCTCAACGGCCCTGGTGGTTTTCCCGGAAGCTGTCGGCCCCGTCACAACCAGATAATCATAGTCAGCAAGGGGTCGGGGAGCAAACCAGGGGTCTGCGGCCTTATTTTCCTCCAGCATCCCCGGTATTTGAATTGTCATTTAAGAAATTGACACCGTTGATAACACGGTCCCACCAGCGGCGCAAACGGAAGAACGGGATATCCTCATTCATGCGCGAGACGTATAGCCACTGGCGGTCGTTGAAGTCAACCTCAGGGTTGTGGATGTCCCTCATCCTGAAGGCGGGACGGTAATGTTTGATGCGATAACGGCGGTGTCCGTTGCGGTCGTATGTCTTCCAAGCCATGGTGATGCGGTACAGTCGACCGAGCTCCGAGGCAAACTCGGGAGCGAGACGTCGCCTGTGCAACAAGTGTGAGACCTCATCAAGGGTGTACCATTTGCCCCCGAGATGTGATTTCTCAAGAGACTTGGGGTCCTTGATATCAACAATATAGTGCAGAACATTTGAGGCCCCGCCAACCGTGCGGCTCTCATACATGAAGCGCATCTTGAAGTCGCTTAGTGAGCTAAGCCCCTCAAAGTAATCCTCAGCGTGGTGCATGTCTATGTCGTCACGATGCTGGAAGGTGTATTCAGCCGGCGTATCAAAGGTTGTTTCGCCCCAATATTCTGATTTTGAGGCATCCTTGGGAGCAAGATAAATCTTGTCGTCGCTGACAATCAGATATCGCAAGCGTGTAACGCCGCTGTGGTCAACGTCGCCACCCTGCCGGTCCTGGCCGTAATACATCCACAGCATGAAGTAGCGCAGGCCCATGTATATCACCGAGAGGCCGTAGACGATTATCGGCACCCAGACAAAGGCAAGTTTGTCGGTAGCACTGAAAAATCCGTTGTAGTATACCAGCCAATAGTATAGATACCCCTCGATGGTCAGGCCCAAAAATATGTATGTCTGGACTTTTTGTTGGAAGGTACCCTCCTGGCGGAAGAGCCTGCCGAGAAAACCCTGCTCAACATGTTGACCGATACGCTCAAGGCACTCCTTGCAAAAACCGAGTTCAGCCCGCTTCAGCAACACATACCATCCCACAACGAATGCAATTGGGGCAATCACCAGTTCAGGGATATAGGCATGGACGCGGTTGTGGGGGCCGAACCATTGCTCAAGCAGATCATGCTTCAGCAGGAAAGCCAATGCCAGCATAACAACACCCGAGATGAACAGCACCCTCGACATCACGAAGATTGATAGGCTGCATGACATGCCGTCGTCTCGCTTTGAGGTCTTGACCAGAAATACCAGGATAGCGGTGATGATAAAAGTAACCAACGGCAACCAAATGGCTGATACCCAAAGACTGAAGAGCATCACCAGCATGGGTGCACCACACGCCACTACCCAGTCACGCCACATAGCAAAAAGTGCCTGCGTCTGCCGTTGTTGGTCCTCAAGATTCAGCATAGGTTTTACCGTTTTAGAAAATTATCCTTTTTGATTCGGTTGTTAAAGATGCGCATTGAAGTACTCCATCATCCTCCAATACACCATGGCCCTGCCGTTGCAGTAGTTGATGGAGTGGTTCATATTGGGGAACAGGAAAAGGTCGCAGTAGCGGTTGGCTGCAATGAGCCGGCTAACGTATTCAATGGTGTTTGAAAGATGCACATTGTCATCAGCCGTGCCATGCATTATCAGCAGATTGCGGGTCAGATTGTCAATGCGGGGGAAGGTTGAAGATGTCTCATACCCCGTGCCGTTCTGCTTGGGGGTGAGCATGTAGCGCTCGGCATATACCGTGTCATAGTACCTCCAGTCGGTTACCGGAGCCACCGACACAGCGGCTTTGTAAGGGTTATCGGGGGCCGAAGCGGCCATCAGAGCCTCGTAGCCGCCGTAACTCCACCCGAAAATGCCGATACGGTCAGGGTCGGCGCCGGGCAATTTTGCGGCATAGTCAGCAGCACGCAACTGGTCGATGGTCTCATAGTGGCCAAGATTCTTATACACGATCTCGCGGAAGTCGCGCCCGCGGCAATTAGTGCCACGCCCGTCAACGCACACTACCAAGTATCCTTGTTCAGCGTAATAGTTCTCCCAATCAACAACCCAGCGGTTGCGCACCTCCTGCGACCCCGGGCCGCTGTATTGGTACATAATTACCGGGGCAGCGCCGACGGCATTCTTGGGACGAATCATATAGCCGTTAAGCTCGGGGCCGCGATCATCAGCCGGCACGGTAAAGAACTCACGGCGGGGCATGTCAACATACCTTTTTGCAACATACGCGTTATCCTCAAGGTTGCGTATGGTTTTCCCCTTGAGCGGGTTTATCAGGTCATATACCGGCGGTGTGTCAATTGATGAGAAACTGCTCATGGCATATTTGGCGCGGGGGCTAAGCCACAGGGCTCCCGTACCCTTTGCCGGGGTCAGGTCCTTAACCACACCCTTGGCATCAACACGGCTGACAACACGATTTATCGACCCGGTGCGGGTTGACTGAAAATAATGCAGGTTGTTGAGGGCATCAAAGCCGTAATAGTCAGTAACATCAAACTCCCCTGAGGTAAGCTGGCGCTCAAGAGCGCCGGAGTACCCGTAAAGGTAAAGGTGTGTCCACCCTGACCGACATGAAGCCAGGACGAACCCCTCGGGAAGCAGCCTCAGTCCCTCGTATGCTATCGGCTCAATCCACCCGGTTTTTGTCTCCTCAACCAACATTGAACGCGTAACTGTGGCGCGCGGGTTAACGTTGAAAAGTTCCAGACGATTCTGGTCGCGGTTCAGGGTTGTGACAATCAGTCGGTCATTGTCAAACCCGTATGCCAGGCGGGGAATATATTCGACTGTCTCAGGCAGGGAAATATCCTTGATTTTGCGTGTTTCAATATCGTAGCAATGTACCGAGACCTTTGAGTTCACAACACCGGCAACAGGATATTTATAGTTGAAATCGCCGGGGTACAGGGCATAATCCACCATAGGGTCGCATGCGCCCTCATACAGGGGGAAATGATACATCGGGACATCCCGCTCATTGTACTTGATGTAACACAACGTCAAGGCGTCGGGTGACCAGGCCATTGAGCAAGTTGTGGCGAACTCCTCCTCGTATGTCCAGTCGGGGACACCGTTTATTATCTCGTTCACCTTGCCATCGGTTGTTACTTGGACCTCGGTGTTATAGTCAGTCTTGCACAAACGTATGTTGTTATCATCGGTAACGAAGGCCACCACACGGCCGTCCGGCGACCACAGGGGGGAACGCTGGCGTTCAAACTCCTTGCTGAGGGGACGCAGTATGCGGCTGTGGCAGTCATAGACATACCATTTTGCCCAATAGCTGCGGCGGTAAATCATCTGCTTGTCCACGCCCAAAAGAATACGCTTGCCATCGGGGCTGAGGATAAACTCGTCAAAGTGGTCAATCTCAGTCTCGCGCGTGTTTGCAACATCAAAAATAGTCTCAACAGGTTCGCCGGTTGCCGGGTCGGTGGTGTTGAGGGTCTTGCCGTCTGACGACATCTCAACCATAGCCGACTCGTCAGGCAACCACGTGGGTGCCTGCACACTTGTTGATGCATTATTGGGGAAGACGTAATATGACAACCCCTCAAGTGTGCCTGTTGCCGAGGCCGAAAGGCCGGCAACTGATAGCAACGCAGCCACGGCGCACTTTTTCAGGGCAGAGTTCTTCATTATAGTTTTGCGAATACCTTTATATTGCATGTCGTTTTTCATTTTCAGGGGTTAAGGCATTACGTAGCTGTCAAAACAGGAACAGTTGTTCATCGGGATCAAGTGGAGCCTTTCGGTCCGGGTCCTGATAGCCGAAATCTTTATCAACGGGTTTCTCCTCGGCTCCGTCAATCCAATTTGTAGCATCAATGGCTTTGTCCAACGTTGATTTTTTTGGCTGAGTTGTCTCCCGTGTATTCTTCTCGGTTTTACCGCGGCCTCGCTTGTTGCTCTTGGAGCCCTCGAGTTGCTTAATACGCCGACGCAGTTGGTTCTCGGTGTGCGCCTGATTATAGAGGTTACTTTCTATGGTCTCTTTCAGTTCTTTACGTTCCTGTTTAAGAGCGCTATTGGCCACTGTCAGCTCGTCAATGCGCTTTTCGGCAGCCTCCAGTTTTTGTTTAAGCTCCTCCGCATCGGGGGTCGCCGTCTCTGAGAGTGCTTGCAACTGCTCTTTCAGGGCGGTATTCTCCTGAGCCAACGCCTCGGCCTCCTTACGCTTTTCAGCGAGGGAACCTTGCATGTCTGAGAGCATGCGGTCTGACATCTTGCTCTTGGTTGTCAATTGCTCGTTAAGGGTTCTGAGACGCTGAACCTCCTCCTCAAGTTTGGCACGACCCAGACTTTTGGGTGCCTCAACGCGGGTCACTTTCTCGGCCGATGCAGCACTGAGCTGCTTTTCCAGGTCAGCAATCCTATTTTGCAAAGCCACGACTTTGTTCTCGGCGTCCTGCCTGCGGGATTGCTCCCGGTCATACTGCGCCCTTAATTCCTTGACCTCATGGGCATCGCCGGTATTTTGCACCGTTGCGGGGGCTTGCGGCTCCTCAACAAACGCCGGGGCTGAGGGCAATTCGCCATCAGAGACAGCCTTGCGCGTCTCGTCATCCAGAGCCCAGAACAGCCGGCGCAGGGCATCAACCAGCCGCGGCATGTTCAGCGAGGACGCATCGGGAACCTGCGCCTCACCGCCTAAGGGCGAAAAGTCCTCCTCCCACGGCAATTCCATGTCGTGGTCATCGGTCATTTCAGTGTCAAACCCTAAGGCTTTGCGCAAGTTCTCCAGAATAGGCATGTCGGGCTATTTTACGTGGTTATTTTTCTTGGTTGGGTTTCAGCACAACCCCGCATCCTTGCAGGCCGTTGATGGCAATACGCATTGGTGAGGGAAGCCGCACAATCCTTACATACTCATCCTCCCACTCGGCCGGCTGGGCATCGAGCCACTCTTGCCCGCAATAGCCGTTGCCCCCGGGCATATCGATAGTGAAGTAGCCGACACCCATTGAGGTGAGGTTGTGGAAGAAGTGTGTGCCCTGGCTGGGCTCAATACGGTAGCCGGGGAGAGTATTTTCAACAATCAGTTTTGCCGAGGAGATGTCAGGCCAGGAAACAGGGATGCCCAGGGCATGGTCGCTTGAGCCCCAACGTCCCGGCCCGATGAGTACATATCCGCGCCCCTCGTCAGACAGGCGGCGGTTGCAATCCCTGATTATATCGGCGATGCGAGGGTTGTTAAGTGAGTTGAATGAGTTGGGTTTAACATACACCACAGTGTCAACCCCCTCGATATTTCCGTGCCCCAGCGCCTTGTTGCTGCGCAACAGCACGGTATCAGCCGGGGCATCAAGCACAGCCTCGTCAATCAGTTCCTTGCGGTCAATTATCGGGCGAATCTGCAACCAGTAGATATTCCCCTTGGTCTCATTTACCCGGTCAATCTCAATATTGCCGGCAAATTCAATCTCAATGGGTCGAGACATAGCCTCCTGTCCGATGCTCAGCATATAGTCGACAGCCTCGGCCAAGGGGAAAACGTCATGTTTCAGTATGTTGTTGAACGTTACCACACGGCGCCCTTTAACCTCCGGCCCGTCATAGTCGCTAAGCCGCGCATTGGCCACGTCAAACACCGAGGTCATGTATCGCAGGCTGCCGTTGGCGGCCGCCTCCTGCACACTCAGTTTCTTGATGTTGAAACTGTCATCAACCTCAAAAGGTTTTGCCGTGTTGTCAACGGCATCATGCTTGTCAAGTGCATAGAGCGTTGTTTGTGTATCGCGCAACGCAGTCTTCATCTCTGATGTCTGCAAGACGTTGTGGGGATGCTTGGGTGAGAAGCGTAAGGCTGTCCCGCCGTCAACAATATACTTGCCTAAACCCACGGCAATCTCGGCAACACCGTCCTCGGCTGTCTCTCCCCCTATGGGATAATAGTTGAGCGAGCGGCCCACGCCCGAGAATGAGGGGTAGTAGAATCCGTCATGGTCATGACCGACAACCTCCTGTATGATTACCGCCATCTTTTCCTGGTCAATGACGTTGCTTGTAGCGGTCATGTATGCTTTTGAAGCCTGATAGAACACCGATGCATATACCGCCTTAATGGCATTGCACAGGCGCAAATATTTGTACTCCTTGTCCTCGGTGTGGCCAATCATGTATGTTGAATACACCCCGGCGAAGGGCTGGTAATGGCTATCCTCAAGCAACGAGGAGGAGCGCACCGCCAGCGGGCCGCTTACCACATCCATCAAGGCATAGAGGTCATCCTTGACATCCATGGGCAACTTGGCGTTGAGAAAGACGTTGAGGATTTGCTCATCAGTGGCATGGGGGTCAAGAGCGATACCGTATAGTGAGTTCTGGGACATGAACCTGTCAAAGATGTCGGTACAGAGCACAACGGTGCGGGGTATCTGTATGGTTATGCCCTTAAAGTTGTCACATTGGGGATGCTTTTTGATGATAGAGTCAATAAACGCCAGGCCGCGGCCTTTACCACCGAGGGAGCCCTCGCCAATGCGGGCAAAGTTGCTGTAATAGTCAAAACGATCCTTGCGGAAGACGGCCACCACACCGCGATTCTTCATCTTGCGGTACTTGACAATAAGGTCAAATAGCAGTTGGCGTATCTCAGGGATCTCATCCATCCCTGAGCATTTATGGCTGCTGATTACGTCGGCAATCGGGAAAAGGGCTCGGCTGTACAGCCAGCGGGAGATGTCGTTGCTGCTGGCGTGGAAGTACAGACTCTCAGCCGGAATGTCAAAGATATGATTCTGCATATCCTTGAGCTGCTTCAGGCGTGCAACCTCTTGTCCCGTGGCCGGGTCACGCAGCACAAAATCGCCGAAACCGAACTTCTCCATAATGGCGCCTCCCAGGTCCTGGGGCAGTGTCTTGGAGTTTTTATCAAGGAAGACCGAGCCCAGACGGCGCGCAGGTAACTCGTTCTCAACCTCAGAGGACTCGATTATCACGGGCAAGCCGGGGTCCTGTTCCTTCAGGTACTTAGCCAAAGTTAGGCCGGCGGTGCTATCCTTTTTGCCATCGCGCATAAAGGACACATCGGTGACCACGCCCAGCATGTTTTTCTTGTATCGTTGATACAGCGCGACAGCCTCCTCATAATCTCGGGCCAGGACAACCTTGGGGCGCCCGCGCATGCGCAGCATCTGCTCATGCTCATTGAGGGCCTCGGTTGAGAACTCCATTGACTGCTTCAGCAGAAACTTGTACAGATATGGAAGAATAGATGAGTAGAACCGCACAGAGTCCTCGACAAGCATTATGGCCTGCACACCAACGGTATTGATATCGTTGTCGGCGTTCATCTTGTCCTCAAGCAACTTGATTATACCCAACAGCAGGTCAACATTGCCAAGCCATGAGAACACATAGTCAATCTTTGACAGGTCCTCATCAGCCAGACGCCGGGACACCTCCTTACTGAAAGGGGTAAGGACGATGATAGGCATGTCGGGATAGAGATCCTTGACCTCAGAGGCACGGCGGATAGTCTCGGAGATGTCGTTGCCGGGCATTGTCACCACAAGGTCAAAGGGTTTCTCCCTCAGCACCTCAAAAGCCTTTTCGTATGAGCTAACCTGCGTGACCCTGGGAGGCGAGGAAAGGTTCAGCTTTACATACTCAAAGTAAAGCTGCTCCTCAACACGGCCATCCTCCTCCATCATGAATGCCTCGTATGGGGATGCTATCAGCAAGACGTTGAAAATGCGCCGCTGCATCAGATCCTGGAAGGCGGTGTCCTTCATCAATAGACGGTTCAGGGCTTTCTCATTCATCTCATCTGCTTTTTGCTGCAAAGTTAACAAATTCCCATCCCCTTAGCAACACTAAAAACCGCTGTTTTATGCATTGTAACCATTTTGTATCAACTGGTTTTAGGGCCGCGGGGGCCATCATTTCCCCCCACGGCAGATTGCCCGCTTTCAGCACAATTTTCACCCCCGGGAAACGGTTTTGTGCATAATGGATTTTTTGCTTACTTTTGCGTGATAAAAAATCACGTCAATGAATATATCTTACAACTGGCTGAAAGAATACATCAATCTTCCCTTAACCCCTCAGGAGACTGCCGACACGCTCACCCAACTGGGCCTTGAAACCGGCGGCATTGAGGAGGTAGAAAGCATAAAGGGGGGCCTTAAAGGGTTGGTAATCGGCAAAGTCCTCACCTGCGAGGAGCACCCTGACAGCGACCACCTGCACATAACCACCGTTGACCTGGGGCTTGGGGAACCGGTACAGATTGTCTGCGGAGCGCCAAACGTGGCTGCCGGGCAAAATGTAGTGGTTGCCACAGTTGGTACCACCCTGTATGACGGCGATAAGGAGTTCAAAATCAAGAAATCAAAGATACGCGGTGTAGAGTCCTTTGGCATGATTTGTGCCGAGGATGAGATTGGCGTGGGGACCTCACATGACGGTATTATCGTTATCCCTGAGAAGGATGCTCCCGCGCCGGGAACCCCGGCTGCAGAGTATTATAATCTAACAAGCGACTGGGTGCTGGAGGTTGACCTCACCCCCAACCGCATTGATGCAGCCAGCCATTATGGTGTAGCCCGAGACCTCAATGCGTGGCTGGGTCTGTACAGCACCGTCCCGGGAGACCTGCACAAACCCACGGTTAACGACTTTGCTATCGATAGCCCCAACGGAGGGGTTGATGTTGAGGTTGCCGACAAAGAGGCCTGCAAAAGATATTGCGGAATAACTATCAAGGGCGTAACGGTTGCAGAGAGCCCTGAGTGGTTGCGTAACCGCCTGACAACGATAGGGCTGCGGCCTATCAATAATATTGTTGACATTACCAACTATATGCTGCATGCCTTTGGCCTGCCGTTGCACTGCTTTGATGTGGCAAAGATCAACGGTAACCACATTGTGGTGCGCAAGGCTCAGGAGGGGCAACCCTTTGTGACCCTTGACGGCGTGGAGCGCAAATTATCGGCCAATGACCTGATGATCTGCAACACCGAGGATGCAATGTGTATAGCAGGTGTATTTGGTGGCCTTGACTCAGGGGTAACCGAGAGCACCACAGATATATTCCTTGAGGCTGCATGCTTTGACCCGACCAGCGTGCGCAAGACTGCCCGCCGTCATGGATTGTCAACCGATGCATCGTTCCGCTTTGAGCGCGGTGCCGACCCCAATGCCTGCCTGTATGTGCTGAAATTGGCCTCACTGATGGTGAAGGAACTGGCCGGCGGCACTATCTGCGGCCCGCTTGTGGACATATATCCCGACCCCGTGGGGTTCTTCCCGGTTGAGTTCTCGTATGATGCTCTAAATTCATTGATCGGGCGTGATATTCCGCGTCCCACGGTTGATAAAATCTTGAGCCTGCTGCAGATTACCTTCGGGGCCTCTACCCCGGGCCATCAGATGTTGCGGGTACCCACCTTCCGTTATGATGTACGTCGCCAATGTGACGTCACCGAGGAGATTCTGCGCGTTTACGGATATAATAACATCGACCCGGGCCATGAGACCCACGGTTGCCTTACGGTCCCCTCATTTTTTGATGTCGAGCATGATATGCGCAACCGCATCGCTGACCAACTGACAGCCTGCGGCTTCAACGAGATGGTTAACAACTCCCTCACTGCCAAATCGTATTATGCTGAAAACGCGTCTTTCCCCATTGACAGGTGTGTGAGCCTGCTCAATCCCCTCAGCAATGATCTGGGCGTTATGCGTCAGACCTTGTTGTATGGAGGACTGGAGGTGTGCGAACGTAATATTAACCGTCGGCGCGCTGACCTGCGGCTGTATGAATTCGGGAATGTCTACTCTGCTGATCCCGCTAAAGAATCAACCCCCGAGCATCCCCTGGCTCCCTATCATGAGGAGCAACATCTGGGGATATGGATGTCAGGTAACCTGAACAAGGCCAATTGGACACGCCCGGCTCAACCGGCAACTTTCTTTGACCTGAAAGCCATCTGCGCCAATATTTTCGCACGCCTGGGCATCCCCGCCGGGCAAATTGTCACCAAACCGGCCAACCAACCCCTGCAACCGTATCAGGTACAGATGGATGTGGAGACTCGCAGTGGCAAGCATTTGGGCCTTATGGCCATTGTTGCCAACAGCACTCTGGCACAGTTTGATGTGAAACAGCCGGTTGTATATGCTGAGTTCAACTGGAACGCTCTCGTTGAGATTGCGGTGAAGAACAATGCACTCTACGCCCCGCTACCCAAAACTCACCCGGTGAAACGCGACCTGGCGTTACTGATTGACAACGGCACATCATTTGCCGAGGTCAAAGAAACCGTTACCCGGGCTGCCGGCAAGTTGCTGCAGACTGTTGAGCTCTTTGATGTCTATGAGGGCAAAAATCTGCCTGCCGGCAAAAAGAGCTATGCCATCTCCCTGACACTGCAAGACCCGGAAAAGACTTTGCAAGACAGGGCTATCGACGCCGTAATGAACAAAGTAATGGAGGCTGTGAAGACACGCCTGCACGCCGAAATACGATAACACATATACTGCAAAAAATAATAAATTTAAAATCCTAATATGGGAAGAGCATTTGAATATCGCAAAGCCCGCAAACTCAAACGATGGGGCAACATGTCGCGCACCTTCACGCGAATTGGCAAGGAAATCACAATAGCTGTGAAAGCCAGCGGCCCGGACCCGTCTGTTAACCCACGCCTGCGCATGCTGCTGCAGAATGCCAAGGCCCAGAACATGCCTAAAGACACCGTTGAACGTGCCATAAAGAAAGCCACCGATAAGGACTCAGGCGACTACAAAGAGATTGTATACGAGGGATATGGCCCCCACGGTATAGCCATTATAGTGGAAGCCGCCACCGACAACAATACTCGCACTGTGGCAAACGTGCGCTCATACTTCACCAAGCACGGCGGCACATTGGGCACTCAGGGCTCGCTGTCTTTTATGTTTGACCATAAGAGCGTCTTCAAAATCAAACCCAAGGATGGCGTCTCACTCGAGGACCTGGAGCTGGAATTGATTGACTATGGCGTTGACGAGATTGAGGCCGAGGATGAGGAGATTGACATCTACGGTGCTTTTGAAGAGTTCAACAACATACAAAAGTATCTTGAGGAAAACGGCTTTGAAATCATCTCAGCTGAATTTGAGCGCATCCCTACCAACCTGAAAGAGGTCAATGAGGAGCAGCGCGCAGTCATTGAGAAATTGCTTGAAAAATTTGAGGATGACGATGACGTCCAAAATGTTTACCACAACATGAAGGAGGACTGATTCTTCCTCAACCTCACAAAATATTTCGGGGATTCTGCCTTTTACAGAATCCCCGGTTTTTTTATGTGGGTGTTCCCGAGGTTATTTGTGCCAGAAACCCGGGGACAGCAGAATCAGGACGGTAAAAATCTCAAGACGGCCCGTCAGCATAATCAATGCCAGCACCCATTTTGCAGCGTCGGGGATGTTTTCATAACCGCCACCGTATCCGGTTATGCCGGTGCCCAGGCCTGTGTTCCCCACGCATGAGAAGGCTGAGAAGAAGCTGTCAAGAAGCGGTAACCCCAACATGGCAAGGACAACCCCACCGACGGCTATAACCAAGACATAAAGACACAGAAAGGCGATAACCTTATTGACGAGTTCAGGCGCGAGGACTTTGCCGTTGACACGGACAGTGAGAATGGTATTTGAGTGCACGCACTTGTAGATTTCGTTCCTTACGTTCTTAAACAGCACAATCATGCGGTCTAACTTGGCGCCACCGCTGGTTGACCCGGCGCAGGCCCCAAAGAACATCAAGAAGAAAATAAGCCCCATGACAAACGCTCCCCAATTCTCAAAGTTGTTGACGGTGAGACCGGTAGACGTCAGGATTGACACTACCATAAACAATGGGTCAATCGTCACAGAATTCCACCCGGTGTATTGCCCGTTTGCCAATATAGCGATGACAAACATGCAGTAGAAGGCGGCAATCACAAGGACCATTGTGCGCAAAACCTCGTTGCGCAAAGCATTCCGCCACCTCCCCACAGCAATCATAAAAAGGACGGCAAAGTTGACGCCGCCTAAAAACATAAATATGGTGATAACCACCTCAACATACGTTGAGTTCCAGGCAGCTAATGAGCTGTCCTCGGTTGAAAAGCCACCCGTGGAGATGGTCGAGAAGCCATGACAGATTGCCTCAAACAGGTTCATGGGGCCCAGCCATAATAATATGACGAGAATAACGGTGAGGGCTATATACACCAGCCAGAGGTTTTTGGCAGTTTGAGATACTCGGGGGCGCAATTTTTCATGGGTTATGCCGGTAACCTCGGCGTTGAACATCTGCATCCCGCCCGTGTGGTTTAACATCGGCACAACAGCAAGGGTAAAGAGTATTATCCCCATACCGCCAATCCAATTCATCTCAGCGCGCCATATCAGCAACCCGTGGCTAAATCCCTTGATTGATTCCATCACCGAGGCCCCGGTGGTGGTAAACCCTGACATCGCCTCGAAATAAGCATCTGAAAAGCCCAAAGGGGTCTCACACAGCATGAAAGGTATCATGCCAAAGCCGGATAATACCACCCAGACTAATGCCGTGAGCAAGAACCCCTCACGCTTGGCAATCTCCCTTTTGCCGGGCTTAACAAGCACAGACAGGGCTGTGCCACATACAAGGCACGCACCCACAGTTATGGCAAAGGCTTTCCAGTCCTCCTCACCATAGATTATTGAGGTAACCAGGGGTATCAACAAAAACAGGCCCTCCATTGCGACAAGCCATCCGACGATACGGAAGACCACGCCATAATTTATTGCTCTGAATCGTGACACTATCCCGTTCCTTTAATAAAACAGTTTGTCAACCTTGTGCAATGAGCCTTGCAAGCAGAATACTACCACAGAGTCCCCGGGTTGTATCTGTGTATTACCGTCAATGAGCATTCCCACGCCGTTGCGCACCAAGCCGGCCAACGTCAGTTCACGGGGCAGTGTCAATTGTCTTACCGGCTTGCGGGTGATTTTGGAATCAGGTTTCGCTACTATCTCAGCGACCTCGGCATCAGCCAAGGCCAGGCAACGCGGGGTGGTGGCATCGGCATCCAACAGCATCTGGAATATGCTGCTTGACGCCAACAGCTTTTTGTTGATTATGGTGCCGATGTTCAGATTCTCGGCCTCAGCTATAAGGCGGATATTTTCAACCTCGGCGATGGTTTTACGCACACCTAACTCCTTGGCGGTAAGGCATGAAAGTATATTCATCTCTGAGGAGTCGTTAAGCGCGATAAAGCAATCGGTCTCTTCAATACCTTCAGCCCTGAGCATATCCACATCACGCGGGTCACCGTTGATTATCTCGGCACCCTCACACCGCTCTGACAGGTATGCGCACTTGTCCCGGTCCCCCTCAATTATCTTAAAATTGTAATGCTTATTCTTGAGGAGGGCCACTAAGCGCACGGCTATGCGACTGCAGCCCATTATCATTACATTCTGGATGTGTAGCTGCTTCTTGCCGCACATCTCACGCAAGGCGTCGATATGGTCGATTGTGGTGGTGAAGTAAACAATATCACCGTCTAACAGATAGTCATCGCCGCGCGGAATGATGGTGTCATGGCGGCGCCGAATGGCCGAGACGTGGAAGTTGTGCTCGCGCTGAGCAAACTCCTTCAGTTGCATGTTTACACATTCTGCATTCTCACGCAACTTCACCCCGACTACAATCAATTGGCCGTCATGTAGCTCAAACCAGTTACGTATCCAGTTAAGGCGCAGGGCTGTTTCTATCTCCAATGCCGCCAGATACTCGGGATAAATGGTGGTATTTATGCCCATCTGCTTAAAGAGGCCGCGACACTCAGGCTGCATGAACTCATAGTTGTCAATCCGGGCAACCGTCTTTTTTGCCCCGAAGGCCTTTGCAAGCTCACACGCTACAACATTCTCGGTCTCGTAGGGCGTCACGGCAATGAACAGGTCACATGTTTCAACACCGGCACGCCGTTGTGCCTCGGGAGAGATGGGATTCCCCGTCACCGTCAGCAGATTACATGTGGCGTCAATCCCGGCAAGGCGATGTGAGTCCTTGTCAAGCAGTATTATATCTTGATTTTCAAGCGACAACAGTCGTGCCAAGTGGGTTCCAACCTCCCCGGCTCCGGCAATGACAATCTTCATTGTTCTTTATCTTTTTTGACTGCCTCAACAACCGCACGGGCAATTCCGTCTTTGTCAAATCCGCATTCGCGCTTCAGTTCTGCGACAGTGCCGTGGCCGACGAATTTGTCAGGGATGCCTAAACGGTGCAACCTGCGCGTTAACCTGTTTTGAGTAAGCCACTCAGCGACAGACGACCCGAGGCCACCATCGATTACCCCGTCCTCAATGGTGATTAGGGGGATATCCATCTGCGCTACCTCGCTGAGCAAATCTGTGTCAAGAGGTTTCAGGAAACCCATATCGTATACGGCCACAGAGATTCCTTGAGAGGACGCATCCTCTGCCACCGACAATGCATCGTTGCACACCGTGCCGAGGCATAGCAAAGCAACATCAGTGCCCTTGTGCAAACACTCCCCCTTTCCAACTTCAATCTCTCGCGTAGGGGTCTGCCAGTCAGGCACACTTCCCTTTCCGCGCGGATAGCGTATGGCCCAAGGGCCCTTGCGGGAAGGTAATTGTGACGTGTAGAGCAGATTACGCAAAACCACCTCGTTACGTGGGGCAGCAATGGTTATGCCGGGTATGGGTCGCAGATAGGCTAAATCGGTTGTCCCGTGGTGTGTGACACCGTCTTCACCGACTATGCCGGCACGGTCAATGCAGAATGTAACGGGGAGACCTTGTATTGCAACGTCATGGATTATAGAATCATACCCTCTCTGCAGAAAGGATGAATAGATAGCAACATAGGGTAACATACCTTCCTTAGCAAGGCCTCCTGCAAATGTCACTGCATGGCCCTCAGAGATGCCGACGTCAAACACACGCTTCGGGAACCTCGCCTGCATTATGTTCATTGAGGTTCCTGAGGGCATGGCAGCGGTGATACCAACAATCTTTTGGTTTGTCTCGGCCAACTCGGTCAATGTCTTGCCCATAACCTCCTGAAACTTCAACGGTTGGTTCTCGGCATTGCTCTTAATTTTCACACCGGTTTCAGGGTCAAATTTTCCGGGCGCATGCCAGGCGGCCGGGTCCTTTTCGGCAGGGGCATACCCTTTCCCTTTGACGGTGCGCAGGTGTAAAAGCCGGGGCCCTTTCATATCCTTGATGTCTCGCAAAACGCGCACTATACGCTCAAGGTCATGCCCGTCAAAAGGACCGAAATACCTCAGATTCAGACCCTCAAAAATATTTTGCTGATGCGCCAAAAGGCTCTTAAGGCTATTGTTGAAGCGCAAAATGGCACCCTTGCGGCGGTCGTTTACAAGGTGGAATTTTCGCAAGCCGCGATAAGCATTGTATCGCAGGGTGTTGTAGGACTTGGAAGAGGTGATGTGCGCAAGATATGATGTTAACGACCCGGTATTACGGTCGATTGACATATCATTGTCATTGAGGATGATTAACAAATTTGCCCCCGTGTTGGCTGCGTTATTCAGGGCCTCAAAAGCCAATCCTCCGGATATTGAGGCATCCCCGATGACCGCCACGACATTGCGCTGAGGCGACTCCCCGTTCAACTCTGAAGCAACTGACATTCCCAGGGCGGCAGAAATTGAATTTGATGCGTGACCGGCAGTAAAGGTGTCATACTCACTCTCATCCGGATTTGGGAACCCGCTGATACCTCCAAATTTTCGCAAAGTATCAAAATTGTGATACCTACCCGTTAAAATCTTGTGTGCATAGGCCTGGTGTCCTACATCCCAAACTATACGGTCATAGGGAGTATTGAATACATAATGCAAAGCAACAGTAAGCTCTACAGCTCCCATTGATGAGGCAAAGTGCCCGGGGTTATTACTGAGATTATTGATTAGGAAATCGCGAATCTCAGCAGCCACATCCGGCAACACCTTGACGTCTAACTGACGCAAGTCTGCCGGGCTATCAATACGCTCAAGATATTTATATTTTTCAGGCATTCCCCTTATCCTTTTTATACTTTTTGTAAATAGGAACGAACACCACAATCCCCGACGCGATAATAAAAAAAGCGAGACGCGGGGTAAACGGCTGACTTGCAACCACTAAATAACATAGCAGAAGCCATAGCCCAACAAGGCATGAGAGCCTGAAAATGGAGTATCCTTTCATCTCAATAACAATGGCAAAAATACTAAAAATACTATAAAATCTACTCCCCTCCAGCGGAAAAATCCATCCCCCCTCCCACCCTTATAGCACCATCAGC
>CAYMNF010000030.1:0-24573 GCA_964391735.1 uncultured Bacteroides sp.
AACTGTGCAACAATTCATTAAATTATTTTTCAAAAAGATTCTGTCAAACTCCCGAATGTATCCTAAAAACAAACTACAATTAACTCTATAAATGAGATTTTCCATACATAGGAATATGCTGCTCGTGGATGACGGCACGGGCATAGGTGGGGCGGGTTGCTTGGTTTGGGGTTTTGGCGTATATTTGCACTGAACTGTGAATCAAATTTGGTAGTGCATATTTTTGTCGGTGTTGTTTGCCCCGGCGCCTTACGTTGAAGAAAAATGTTGAAACTAACCGACGTCAACAAAACCTATCCCGGGGTTGTGCCCTTGCATGTGCTGAAGGATGTTAGCCTGGAGGTGCACACCGGGGAGTTGGTGTCCATCATGGGGGCTTCAGGCTCAGGGAAGTCTACCCTCCTTAATATATTGGGGATTCTGGACAATTATGACTCAGGGAGCTATTATCTTGACGGAACTTTGATTAAAAACCTCAGTGAGAACGAGGCTGCTGACCTGCGCAACCACAAGATTGGGTTTGTGTTTCAATCCTTCAACCTGATCAACTACAAGAATGCCCTTGAGAATGTGGCGTTACCCCTATTCTATCAGGGCGTATCACGTCGCAAACGCAATCAACTGGCCATGGAGCAGCTTGAGCGTATGGGTCTTGCCGACCGTGCTCACCACCTACCCGGCGAGCTCTCGGGCGGTCAGAAACAGCGTGTTGCGATAGCCCGCGCACTGATTACCAACCCGGCTCTGATTTTGGCCGATGAGCCCACCGGAGCCCTTGATTCCAAAACCTCAAAGGAGGTTATGCAGGTGTTCCGCGACCTTAACGAGAGCGGCATGACCATTGTCATCGTTACGCATGACCCGGGTGTTGGAGAACAAACCAACCGCATAATACGTATTGTCGACGGCGAGATTGTCTCCTAATCCCCTCTGCCTGATATTTAGAGATAGCCAACAGTAGCGCAAAATGCTTGACCTTTTCCACGAAATTGCCCAAACGCTGAGCCACAACAAGTTGCGCACAGCCCTGACCGGCATAGCCGTGGCTTGGGGTATTTTTATGCTTATTGTGCTGCTAAGCCTTGCCAACGGGCTTGTTAACTCATTCCAGGCCAACATGTTGGACCGGGATGCCAATACCATATCTTTTTTCGGCGGCTTCACAACCAAAGCATTTGAGGGGTACAAGGACGGGAGGTCAATACAGCTTGAGGGTAAGGATATGCCCCGGCTTGAGGAAACATCGCCCAACAGCATTGCGGGTACCAGCTCAAAAATACGTAACGACTCTGCCACCTTTGCCACAGACAAGGACTACATTTCAACGGGCTATGAGGGGGTGTACCCCGGGGCAGAGAAAATACAGGGACTAAAGATAATCTATGGTCGGTTTATCAATGACAGCGACATGACAAACCGCCGCAAAAGCGTGGTGCTGAAGGATGAACAGGCCACGACCCTTTTCGGCAGTCCCGAGCAAGCCATCGGCAGGCGAGTAAAATCGATGGGGCTGTCCTGGACCATTGTCGGTGTGTACCAACATGATTGGGCCCGCGGGTCATTTGTGCCGTTCACAACCGCGCGCATGCTCGCCGGCAATAGTGATGATGTTGAGGAAATCACGGTAAACGTTCAAAACCTCAACACCGAAAGTCAGGGCGATGAGCTTGAGGAGCAACTGAGGACCACCATGGCCCGCAGCCACTCCTTTGACCCTACCGACGAGAGTGCCCTATGGGTACGCAACAACTTTACCAACCGGTTTAAGTCACTGAAGGTGATGAATGTGCTAATGGCCATGATGTGGGTCATCGGCATCCTTACATTGTTGAGCGGCATCATCGGCGTGAGCAACATAATGTTTGTATCTGTGAAGGAGCGCACGCATGAGATAGGTGTGCGACGTGCCATTGGTGCCCGGCGAGGCTCCATTTTGCGACAGATTGTTGCCGAGAGCGTCGTCATCACCACCCTTGCCGGGTATGTTGGCATTGTTGCGGGGACGCTGACCATGGCCGGGGTGTCGAAATTGATTGGCAACAGCCTTGAGATGCTGCAAAACCCGACAGTAGACCTCAAGACGGCTGTTGAGGTCACCATTGTGCTGATTATTGCCGGTGCCATGGCCGGACTTTTCCCGGCACTGAAGGCCACCAAAATTAAACCTGTTGAAGCGCTGAGGGACGAGTAGCCATGTGGAAGATATTTGACCGAGACAACTGGCGGGAGATAACCGCGACGCTGGCGCGCAACAAGACGCGCACCTTCCTGACCGGCTTCGGGATCTTCTGGGGCACGGCCATGCTTGCCATGCTATTGGGAGGCACCGGTGGCCTGCGCGGCATTGTGGGGCGCAACTTCGAGGGGTTTGCCACCAACATGATAGCGATGTTCCCCGACCGTACCACCGTTTCCTATAAGGGATTTAACAAGGGAATGTCGTGGTCCCTTAAACAGGCAGACATTGAGGCCTTCAACAAGTTGCCGCACGTGGCTGCCTCCACCCCCCAGTTTTTCCAGAGTGCCGCTTTGACCTACCGTGACAAAAGCCGCACATCCTCAATTATAGGTGCCACACCCGACCTCTTCAAGATTCAGCTGCCTGTCATTGTTGAGGGGCGACTCTTCAACGAGCAGGATAATGCCCAGGGTGCAAAGGTTGCCCTTATCGGCAAAGATGTCGCGTCAGAATTTTTCGGCACGGAGTCTGCCGTGGGCAAATATGTCAAGGCCGGCGGCGTGTACGTGCAGATTATCGGGGTTATAGCCCAGAAGAACGAGGCCAACGTTGGCGCACGTTTTGACGAGGCGCTGGTGATGCCCGAGAACACCATGCGCCGAGCCTACGCCCTGGGTGACAAGATTCCTTTCTTCATGATCAACCTTGAGGACGGGCATCGACTCAGCGAAATCAAAGATGACATTTACCGCATAATCTGCGCCAATCATCCCATCTCGCCTGAGGATGAGAATGCCCTGGTGATAATAGATATCTCAGAGCTATTTAAACGTGTTGAAGGTGTGTTCACCGCCATAACCCTGTTGGCCGCCTTTGTAGGATTCGGCACACTGATAGCGGGCATTATAGGTGTGGGCAATATAATGTGGATTATCGTTAAGGAGCGCACGCACGAGATTGGCATACGCCGCGCCATAGGGGCCCACCCGTCTGACATCATCATGCAGGTGTTGAGTGAGGGCACGGTACTGACCCTGATTGCCGGCCTGGCGGGCATTTCGTTCGGCACAATAGTCCTGGCGATTGCCGACGGGGTGTTCACCGACCCGGTACACGGGGCTCCCGGATTCACCCTGTCGTTCGGCACTGCCATCCTCATCCTGATAATCTTTATGGTGTTCGGCTGTCTGGCCGGACTGATACCCTCAATCAAGGCCATGCGCATAAAGCCGATTGAAGCCCTCAATGAGAAATAAACCGAAAATATTATACCCGTAATAAATGGAAAAACCGCGAAAAAGAACTTTTAAAAGGGTACTGAAATACCTGGTGTGGATTGTTATTGCGGCAATCTTTGTGCTGACGTTTGTATACCTGTATATGCAATCAAAGCCGGCGGCAAAACAGTATGAGGTTGTATCGCCAAAAACCGAGACCATTGAAAAGACCACCGTGCTGACGGGCACAATTGAGCCGAGGGATGAGATAGACATCAAGCCCAACATCAGCGGTATTATCTCAGAATTGATGGTTGAGGCCGGTGACTTTGTCAATGCCGGGGACATAATAGCCAAGATCAAGGTTGTGCCCGACCAGGAGCAGTTGGCCCAGGCCCAGAACCGCATCAACGCCGCCCGCATAGCCCTTGAGGATGTTGAGACACGCCACAAACGCAACACTCAGCTATTTGAGAAAAAAGTGATTTCGCGCGAGGAGTTTGAGGCCACCCGTACCGAACAGACAAAGGCCGTTGAGGAGCTGCGTGCCGCACGTGATGCCTACAGCATCATCAAGGAGGGTATCTCAACCTCCAGTGCCACGGAAACCAACACCCTGGTGCGCGCCACAACAAGCGGCCTTGTCCTGGACGTGCCCGTTAAAGTGGGTACCTCGGTAATCCAATCCAACAACTTCAATGACGGTACCACCATCGCCACCATTGCCGACATGTCCAAGCTGATTTTCAAAGGCACGGTTGATGAGACCGAGGTCGGTAACCTGCATGTGGGCCAGGAGATGAAGATAACCGTGGGTGCCATCCCTGACCTTGAGCTCACCGCCGAGCTTGAGTTTATCTCACCGAAGTCCACCAGCGAGTCCGGTGCCAACACCTTTGAGATTAAAGGCGGATTGATGGTTCCGGCGGGCGTGTCATTGCGCTCAGGCTACAGTGCCAATGCCTCCGTCATCCTGGATATAGCGCCGAATGTACTCACCGTGCCCGAAAGCAGTGTGGAGTTTGACGGCGACAAGGCATACGTGTATGTATTGACCGACACGGTGCCTGAGGCCACCTTCAAGAAAACAGCCGTACGCACCGGTATCAGCAACGGCATTGACGTGCAGATACTCTCAGGCATCAAGAGCAATGCCAAGTTGCGCGGGCCTGAGAAAACCGAAGTCAAGGATGAGAAATCACGTGCCGGCGGGCCTCCCCACCCCTAATTAATTCTTAAGACAGGAGTATTCACCAACCTCATTTTGAAAACATGCACTTGAAGAAAATATTATCGGCCACCGCAGCCCTGCTGGCCACCTTCACCATGGAGGCCGGGCCATGGAGCCTTGACAGCTGCATCAACTATGCCATAGAGCATAACCTGACGGTGCGTGCGCGCCAACTTGACGCCGAGGGGGCGGAGTTGAGCGTCACCGAGGCACGTGACAAATATCTGCCCACGGCATCGGCTTCGGGGGCTCAATCGTGGGACTTTGGCCGCGGACTGACCTCCCAAAACACGTATGCCAACCGCAACACCTCGCAGTTCGGCTGGAATGTGGGTGTGGATTTGCCACTTTTTCAGGGATTGTCGGCCTATCGTCAGGAGAAAGTCTCACGGGCAAATCTTGTGGCTGTCCTGCAACAGATACAGGTCGCCAAGGATGATGTGACGCTGAATGTGATGGCCCAGTACCTGCAAACCCTCCTTTCCAAAGAACTCACTGCCATAGCCACCGAGCAGCGCAACCTTTCAAAAATTGAGGTTGAGCGACGTGAGATTCTGTTGGAGAACGGCAAGATTCCGGAAGCCGACCTGCTTGAGGCGAAAGCTCAACTGGCGTCAGATGAGAGCACGCTGACCCAAAACGAGAATAACTATCGCCTGGCACTGGTTGATTTAGCCCAGCTGCTTAACTTAGGGGCTGACCTTGAGGGGTTTGACGTCTCTCCCCTGCCCGAGTGGCAAGGGTTGCTACCCTCGGCCGAGGAGGTTTACCGCAACGCCCTGGCAGGTAACAGCTCAATAATGATGGCGCGCCAGCAGATTACTGTGGCCGACCGACAGATTGAGCTTGCCAAAACGGGATATTATCCTAAGCTGTCATTCTCGTTGGGATTAGGGTCATCATACTATCACCTTAACGGTGAGAACAATGTGTCATTTGGGCGGCAGATGCGTGACAACTATTCAACCTCACTGAGCTTCAGACTGCAGATACCGATTTTTGACGCCTTCAGCACGCGCAACAACATCAACCGCGCAAAGTTGCAACGCCGTCAAGCTGAATTGCAGGCCGAGACAACCGAGAGCGACCTGTTCAAGGCTATCCAGCGAGCCTACTATGAGGCGGTATCGGCCAAGCGCAAAATCGAGGCATCAGAGGCAGCCGTGGTGTCGACCCGGGCAGCCTTCAATGTTATGCAGGACAAGTATAATTTTGGCCGTGCCAATGCCACGGAGTTTGAACAGAGCAAAACGGCGTATATCAACGCACAGGCCGAGGCTGTCCAGGCCCGCATGGAGCTGGTGCTGAGGTATAAGATACTTGAGTTCTACAACCGTTAAACCCCCAACAGCCACATTGATATGGACATGTAGATGAGCATGCCCACAATGTCGTTGGTGATAGAGATGAAGGGGCCGGTTGCCAATGCCGGGTCAATCTTGAAACGCTCTAATGACAACGGGACGAATGTGCCGAAGACCGAGGCGAACATCACCACACAGAACAGCGACAACGAGATTGCGATACCGGTTGACATTGCGCCGTGTATCCCCAACCGCCATATATTGTAGACAAAGACCAACAGGGAGATTATACACCCGTTGATCAGGCCCACACCCAACTCCTTCACTAACTGCTTAAGTGAATTTTTCAGGGCCATTGAGCCATTGGCCAAACCCTGCACAACGATAGCCGATGACTGCGTACCCACGTTACCGCCGGTACCGCCAATCAGCGGGATAAAAAGTGCAAGAGTGGGGTCAGCCGCCAATCCGCTCTCAAACCCACCGAGAATCATTGAGTTACACAACCCGCCAACCATTCCTATCAACAGCCACGGCAAGCGTGCCTTGGTTTGCGTGAAGAGGCTGTCAGATGTCTCAACATCAGTTGAAAGACCGCTGGCCAACTGATAGTCACGCTCGCGGTCCTCACGCACCTGGTCCATAACGTCGTCGACGGTTATGCGACCGACAAGGCGACCTATCGAGTCAACGACGGGCATAGCCACCAGGTCATATTTGTCAAAGTCTATGGCCACCTCATCAAGTGGTGTATCGGTCTTGACGGCAAAAGGATTCTCCTCCATCACATTCTTGATCTTTGAGACGGAGGGGTGTGTAATGAGGGTTTTCAGGGGGAGGGTTCCACGCAGACGGTCCTCGTTGTCGACGACATAGACATAGTAGATCTCGTCCATATCCTCAGCCTGCATCCTCATCTGCTTGATTGTCTCGGGCATTGACCAGTTCTCGTTGACCACGATCATCTCGGTGCCCATCAAACCGCCGGCGGTATCCTCGTCATAGCGCAGCAGGTTGATGATATCCCCGGCCTGCTCAACGTCATCGATGTGCGACAGAATCGCTTCGCGCTCATCCTCGTCGAGCTCCTGAATCACGTCAACGGCATCGTCGGTGTCAAGGTGGTCAATCTGCTTGGCAATATCAACCGCATCCATCCCCGACAGAAGCTTACGACGGTCATCCTCGTCAAGCTCCATCAGGACATCGGCCTTTTTCTCCTCGTCAAGCAGCGAGTACAGATACTCCGCCTCGGGCAAATCCAGGTCGGCGTACAGCAGGGCTATATCGGCGGGGTGCAGGTCAGCCAGCTCCTTAGTGGCACGCACGTTGTCATGCTCCTCCACTATGTGGCGTATCTGGTCGATATACTCAGGGGTAAAAACCTTCATAGCTCGCCTTCTAACACCTTTACACTCTTACAGCCAACAGTTTACCCTCACCGCTTACGGTCACATCCGCCAACACTGCTGGCACCAGTACCGTATTACCCTTAGGCACTTTGGCCTCACCACCCTTCCAATGCACGGTGATGTCCCCGTCAAGACAAATCAGTATCGAGAAACTGCGCGTGGAGTGGTTAACATCCCGAAAAAACGGGCCGCTGACCTCGATATAGTCAACCTTAAAGTGGGGGCAGTCCACCACCCCGGCTTGCGAGCCCTGACATACACACCCGGCGGGCTGGGGGGGGGTTGGCCGGTTAAACTCAATGCTCTCAAGCGCGCTGTCAATATGCAATGGCCTTAACAACCCGTTCACATCCCGGCGGTCATAGTCATAGACGCGGTATGTAACGTCACTTGTCTGTTGCACCTCGACAACCACATTTCCGGCCCCAATTGCATGTACGGTGCCGGGAGGAAGAAAATAGAACTGCCCCGGAGCCGACTTGTATGTAGCGACCGTTTGCATGACACTGTTACCCTTTAGGCTGTCAATAAATAGGTCACGAGAGACATGCGGAAGCAATCCGTTGTAGATTGCAGCCCCTTCTGTGGCCTCCAATACATACCACATCTCAGCCTTTCCGGGCACCGAATGGCGGCGACGGGCAATATCATCGGTGGGATGCACTTGCAAGGAGAGGTCAGCATGGGCATCAATAAACTTTACCAACAGCGGAAAAGGCTGTTTGGGATCCACCTCGGTGCCGGTAAGTTGAGTGCCGAATTGCCGTGTCAGTTCGCTGATTGACAACCCCTTGAATGGCCCGGAAGCCACCACAGACTCCCGCCCCTCGATGGCAGAAATCTCCCAGCTTTCCCCCAGATTTGAGAATGGCGGGTGTATCCCTTTGAGGGCCGCGATGCGCTCGCCGCCCCAAACGACCTGCTTGTAGATCGGGTCAAACTGGATTAACCCATTCAGGCGTTCTCCGGACATTCTCTCCTTTGCCTTCATTTTAACTTTGCAAAAATAGGTACAACCACCCATATTCACAAATTTTAGTTGATACCACCCGGTTAAGATGAGTAGTTTAGGGCGGAGAAAAAGACAGGATAGACTACCTATGGTTAGAAAGGCAGCCTATCCCGGTTTAAATCCCACGGAATATGGGGTAAGTTTATTTAAGAATCATTTTTTTAACGCTGCCATCGCTGTAAAGAACTATGTTGAGGCCTTGTTGAGGAATGTTATGCTTATGGCCTAACATATCAAAATACCCTACAACCTCACGAGTTGTGTCACAGTCTGCGCAGACACTGTCAATAGAAGTAAACCTCTGGGTGGTAAAGGTTATTAGCTCACCATATTGGGTGCCTCTTTCGGTAGTGGCAAACGCTCTGCAATAATAGGTGAGTGAAGGGTACAAATCACTTAGTTGAGCAGTCATTGATTGTCCGCCGGCGAGTATGGTGTTGTTTTCCGTACTAACCTCTGCGGCAACACGTCTTGCATTAGCGTGATCATCTTCAGCATAATATTCAAAACCTTGCGACAATATGTCATCAGTTCCTTGCAGAACATATCCACGCAAAGTGGCAGAGGTTGCTGTTATATCCTCAGCATCGTAAGTCTCCACTTTAGGTTCCATAAAGCTAAAATCAGACGGGTCAAAAGTCACCCAATCTCCATAATAGTATTTCCCTTGTGCCGATTTGTAGAAAGCTCGGACATTGTAATATGAAGTAGACTGCAGATTCTTTATATATCCCTCCAGTAAACCGTTATTTACAGCGCCATATCCCTCAGATGGAGTTAACGACTCAGGGGCATCATACTTTTTCCACTGAAATCCTGCCGTCGTTTCATATTCTGAAATATTAGTTTGGGCAGAGGCTATGGTAGCACTCTCTGATACACCTGTGGGTTTGAGTGTTTTTAGTTCAAGAGGCAGCGTTTTTACATCCAGCTTCTTTGTTTCTTTATACCCGTTTTCGTAAACTATAACAAATTTTTGGGAATATTCAGTTTGAGGATCTAAGCCGGTAAGCAGTAATTCTGAACCGGAGTTCTTCTCTGCATTCCAATATGTATTTGAAATTTTAGCATCTCCCGCATCAATATCAACATCAGCCTGAACGGATGTTGGCCCTACGTTTTCGTTGAAAATGAGATCCACGGGTAAGGTGTTGACATCAATATTATGCCGTGCAATCCCTTCTTTAAAAGTTAAATTCATCTTTAATCGGTAGGGATAACCCGGATTTAGATTACCAAGGCAAACCGGCTTATCTTTATACTCTGCGGAATTATCATCTATTGATACCCAGATTTCTTGAGGTTGGGGAACATCAGTATCGGTGATTCTGATGTTTGAGACAGTGGCAGTTGATTGAGTGGTAACCACATCCACTTCAATAGGGAGAGATGTGGTCCTGTGCCAACGTGATAGCGAGTAGTTTTGTATTTCGGGTTGATCTTTATAAGCCCAAATGAGCTTTATGTCATACTGTTCCCCGGCACACAAATTTGATACAATGAAGTTACCTGATTCAACCTCTGTTATAACCGCATTATGTTGAACTAATGAATAATCACTACTTTCAATTATCAGCCCGGTGACTGTTACTTCATCTTCAGAGAAGAGATTCGGCGGGGTAAATGTGTCCTCCACTTTTACCTTGAGAGAAAAATAATCGGGGTCTACCGTAAGATTAAACGGATTCATAAGATAATAAAATCCACTGTCGGTGTTCACACCCATATTATCAAACAAGGTCTGAGTTCCGTAAACATACTGGTGATAAGTCTTATTACGATTAAAGGCACTTTTCGCCAAGTTCAAGTTATATGACTTAATGTAGACCGAGAATTGATAACCTGAGTAGGTTTTAGTCATCCAGTCATAAAGAGCATCATAGCAGTTATAAAATGCCTCGTCACTAATTTTTGTAATAGTCTGCGGGAGAACTAATATTCCTATATAATTATCTCTAAAGGCACTTTCCCCGACCTCCACAACAGTATATTCAACATCATTGTTGCTTACTTTTTCGGGGATTATCACTTCACGATATTTGTCATCTTTTGAACATCCACTCTTTATATTTCCCTGTGCCACCTTTACTGTTTATTTGGCCTCAGATAACACCTGGTAGTCAATACTCCCAATCGAAAAGATATCTCCGTCGGCCGCAAATACTGACGAAGAAATCAATACTTCACTTAAGAAAAGAGTAAGCGTTAGTAAAATTTTCTTGTACATAATTTTATATTTATTTTTTACTGAAATAGCATGTTAGAAGTGCCACTCGGCGCCGGCAAGGAATGTGGCGCGTGGCATGGGGAAACCGTAGTTTATCTGATACTTTGTAGCGGTGAGGTTTTCACCTTTTACAAACAGGGTTAAGGCTTTGGGCCGGTCAAGGGTATAGGCTACACGGGCGTTCAGCAGGGCATAACTCTCCTTGGTCTGCTCGGTTAGCAGATGCCCGATATTCAAAACCTCAAGTGCAAATTGCCAGTTGCCGGGGGTGTACCCCACACGGGCGAAAAGCTTGTTGCGGGGAGCGGCTACAATACGTGTGTCGGTATACAAATATGCGTAGTTGGCCACCAGTTCCCATTCCCTTGCAGGTTTGAAGGTGGCATCGACCTCAAACCCCTTATTTATGAAGTTGCCGGTGTTGATGTTCCTCTGTGAACCGTCGATGTAAACGGTCTGTATCAGATTGTCACCTTTGATGTAGAACAAGGCTGCACCTATATTTAGCCGGGAATCCAACAACCATTGTCGCACCTCAACCTCAAAATTGTTAAGACTTTCGGGCTTTAGGTCAGGATTGCGCGCCTCATACATATACAGCTCACGAATAGTTGGCGAGCGGAACCCCTTCCCGTAACTGAACTTTATGCGGTTAAGCGGCATCGGGCATAGAATAAATCCGGCCTGAGGCACCCATTGGTCACCGAATTGCGATGAATGCTCATAGCGCAGACCGGCATTCAGGCTCAACCGTGTCCCCCAAAAGGACTGCTGCATCATGGCATATCCCGCCATCTCATTTACATACTTATCCACAAGGCGAGTTTTTGAGCCGTCACTCTTTGCGCTGTTCCATGCCCTGCCCCCAACACGCTTAAAGTCAATGCCCACGCTCAGGGCATTCCCCAGCCACGGCTTCAGAGTCTGATAAGCGGTCAGCCCCATGTTATAGTCCCTGGAGTGGAACAGGTATGGCCTGGGCTGGCCGTTTTTTATTCCGTCGTCAATCTCATGGTTACCCATATTATAATAGGCCTGCACGCCTCCCGATGAGATGCTGTAACTGTTCTTGACAAATACAGCGGCGGTAGAGCGGAAAATCTTTGCCCACATATCAAGCGGCCGGGGCAGAAAAACCGACCCGGGATTGTCAGCCAACGATTGCGTCAGCATCATATTTCCGCCGACATCCCAATGCCGTGAAACCTGATATGAGAGTGATGCAAATCCGTTGGCAAGGCGGTAGTACATGCCGCGGCGACTACCGTCGGTGCGCTCGTAACCGGCAGCCATAAAAGCCCTCAATCCGCCGCGCTTATAGCCGGCCTTGGCAGCGTACTGCATGGTGCCATAACTGCCGGCAGCAGCCTTTAACGCGCCGTAAAACCCATCGCGGTCGGCCCGTTGCGTTATCAGGTTTACTGACCCACCCATAGCCCCGGAACCATAAAGGAGCGAGGAGGGGCCGCTGACGACCTCCACCCGGTCTATGTCATTGACAAGATAAGTATCAGCCAAGGCATGCCCGAACACGCCGGCCCATTGCGGCTGTCCGTCAATCAGAAACAGCACTTTGTTGCCGGCTCCAACCCCGCGTATGCTCACGTTGCCGGCAGAGCCGCCACTGACACTGTACCCGGCTATGCCGCGTTCGGTAACAAACATGCCGGGAATACGGTGTTGCAACACCGGCAAAACATTGGTCTCCCCGCTGCTCTCCAACGTTTGCGAGGTAACAATCTTCACATCCAACGGCAACAGTGCAACAGGCGCCTTGGCAACATTTTCAGTGACAACCACCTCATCAAGCACCCTGGCAGTGTCCGCATGCTCAACAGCACCCGCAGCCCATGCCGTGGATACGGCCAAAACCGCCGGAAAATACACGAGGAACCGCATAGTGGACAAAAGCCCGTGGGGAGAGACTGTCAATTTACTTGTCAAGGTCAATAATCTCATACTCCTTTGACCCGAGACCTATCTTTGCCGCATGGTCAATGGTATGGGTACCGTGCCGGCTGTTGATACGCTCGATGAGCGGGGCGTTGTCGTTCCCCTCCTCGGGGGTCATGTTGAAGATGATATCCACACAAGCCTGGTCCAGAGCCACCGGGTCGGTAGACGCCAGGATGCCGTAGTCAGCCAACAAAACACCGGAGGGGTGTGCGGCGCAGTCACAGTCAACCGACATATTGTTCATGACGTTTATATACAGCACGTTGCCCTTGAAATAATCATGTACCCCTTGAGCGGCGGCGGCCATCGCCTCAAGGAAATCGTCCTGCTCGGCGGTCTTACCCCAGAGCCCCTCAACCTTGTCAGTCGTGCCGGCAGAGTGTATATATGCCTTACCGTCAGCCGAGGCAACCCCGATGCTGGCATTCTTCAATACGCCGCCGTATCCTCCCATAGCATGGCCTTTGAAGTGCGCCAGATTAATCATAAAGTCATAGCGCGAAAGGTGGTCTCCCACAATATCATGCTTGATGTGGGTGGTATCCGATACGGGAATATTAAACTGCCCGAACTCATCCATCAGGTCGACCGGGGCAATCGAGTCAAAACCATGCTCATGGATGGTTTGCCAATGAGCATCGCTGGTGTTACGCTTGCCTGCGTAGGCGGTGTTACACTCTACTATTGTACCGTGCACGGTGTCAACCAACATCTTTATCAGGGTGGGCTTCAGATAATTGGGATTACCACTTTCACCGGTACTTATCTTAACCGCAACATTATGCCCGTCAGCCGACCGGCCAAGTGCCTCATAGACCTTGACAAGTGCCTCGGGGCTAATCTCGCGGGTCATATACACCTTTGACTGTGCTATGGCGACCATGGCAACCACGGCTGCAAAAAAGAAAACTATGGAACGTTTCATCTTTTCAATTTTATAATTCAAAATTCTATTATATCTATAATCAGATATTATACTCCCTGCAAAGATATTAAAAAACTTGTTATTAAACTATTGCGAGTGTCTACACCCGGTCCCGGCAAATATTTTTGCAGATGTGGGGTTTTTGACTAACTTTGCCCTTGTAAACAGGCGGAAGCGATTCCGTTGACAAATATTCAGGAATGGACATCCTTGATACAGCTGACTTTACCGATATCGCGCCAATTGATGATAAGGATTTTCACAAACGCATGGCCGAGTTGGTTACCTCGCCGGCCCTTGAGCATGCCGTAAAGTATGTGATGCCGGATGTTGATTATCCCCGATTTGTTGAGTTTTTAAAAGGCATACCTGACAAGGATGCTTTTCAGCATGAGGTCATGTGGCCCTTTATGGAGATGTTGGCAAAGAAAACGACATCAGGGGTATCTATTTCAGGGATTGAGACATTGGAGGCATCCAAGCCGGCCCTGTTCATCACCAATCACCGAGACATTGTGCTCGACGCCTCCTTCCTGAACATCTGCCTGATGCGGCATAACCTTGACACCTGTGAGATTGCCATCGGCGACAATCTGTTGATAATGCCCTGGATCGACACCCTTGTGCGCATCAACAAATGCTTTTTGGTGAAGCGAAACCTCAAGAAACTTGAAGCCTTGAATGCCGCCAAACAGCTCAGCGCATATATTCACCATGCCATTTGCAACAAGCGCGAGAAGGCGTGGATAGCCCAGCGTGAGGGGCGTGCCAAAGACTCATCAGACCGCACACAAGAGTCACTCATCAAGATGTTGGCCCTGAGTGGCGGCGGCTCAACGGCTGCAAATCTCGCCGAGCTCAACATCACCCCGGTGTCGATAGCCTATGAGTATGATCCAAATGACTACCTGAAGGTGCGTGAGTTCTTGCTGAAGCGCCGTGACCCCGATTTTAAAAAGTCGCAACGTGACGACCTGTTTTCTATGGAGACCGGGTTGCTGCAGTTCAAGGGGCGCGTGCACTTCTCAGTGGGCGAATGCCTGACACCTGAGATTGAAGCACTGCAGGATGCCGACCGCAACACCGTATTGGCTAAAACATGCAACCTGATTGACAGCAGTATCCACTCGCGCTATAAAATATATGCCATAAACTACATCGCCTATGACGAACTCACCGGCTCAGAGAGGTATGCCATGTTATATACCCGACATGAGCGTGAGCGCTTCATTGCATACGTTGAGCACCAGCTTGAAAAGGTTGATGTAAAGGACATTACCCCCGATGAGCGGTATTTTATGCGCCTGATGATGTTTACAATGTATGCCAACCCGCTAAAAAATAAAAACGAGGCCCGGGAGAAAATTAAACAATTTGAGGGGATTGCGGTTTGATAATATTGTAACGAGAAAGATTTTTACAAATTCCCTTTCCACGTCAACAAATAGAGTCATCTCATAATAAAGTCATCAACTAAGTGCGGCTGTTTGTCCTCCCCCTGGTTCTTGCCTATGTTTTGGAAGTGGTGTATGCCGTTTGCATCCACTTTGCTCTGAGGCGTTGGTCAAAACGCATCGGCAAGTACACACGGAGTCCCCTGTTAGCCGATATTATCAATCTGGCTGCTGTTGCTGACTTGTCGGTAGTGGCCTTCTGTAACATCGAAACCGTTGTGTCAATGTGGATGCTGTTTGCATTCCTGACACTTTTCGTTGCCCAAACCGTTGGGATACTGATATATCTGTTGGGAAAATTGCCACGGCTTTGGCGCGGAAAACCTTGGCGGTATTTCGGGTCAGCCGGGCTCATTGCCGGGGTTTTGGTATGCGCCTTCATGTGGTGGGGCGCGCTGGTGACGCGTCTCTCAACACGCGTTGTGGATGTTAACGTTGAAATCAAAGACCTGCCGAGGGCTTTTGACGGATACCGCATTGTACAGCTCAGCGACTTCCATGTGGGGACATACGGCAAAGACACCTCTTTCCCCGCAAAGGTTGTCAAGGAGGTAAACGCCCTGAACCCTGATTTAATCGTTTTTACCGGCGACCTGGTGAACAGCCGCGCCAATGAGTTGCCACCCTTTGTTGATGTATTATCCCAACTGAAGGCTAAAGACGGGGTAATCTCAATAACCGGCAACCATGACTATGGCGACTATGTTTACTGGGAGTCAGAGCAGAAAAAGCTCAATGACCGTGCATGGTTGTACACCATGCATGAGGAGATGGGATGGCGTCTGCTGCGCGACGCCAAGACCCCGGTCATACGCGGGAATGATACCATCTGGATTGTCGGTGTCGAGAACATCGGCGAACCCCCTTTCAGAGCTTATGGCTCGCTGAAACGCGCCACAGAACCGGATACGCCTAACCAAGTAAAAATATTATTGAGCCACAATCCTCGCCATTGGAATGACTCAATCATGAATAACCCCGCGATGGGCTACGACCTCACCCTGTCGGGTCACACCCACGCCATGCAGATACAATTCGGGGGCTGGTCCCCGTCAAAATACAAATACCCGCAGTGGGGCGGACTGTATACCGACACCCTGGGGCGTAAACTATATGTAAACACAGGCATTGGGTCTGTGGGAATGCCCGCGCGGCTGGGGACAGCGAAACCTGAAATTACACTGCTGACCCTGCGGCGGCCCAAAACAAATTGACAAGAAATAAATTACAGTATTCTTCAATGTTACAAGAACATGCAGCCATAATCGGTGCCGAACTCAACCTGACAAAACGACATGTTGCGGCGGCGTTGAAACTTTTTGACGACGGTGCTACCATACCCTTTGTTGCCAGATACCGCAAGGAAGCAACCGGGTCGATGTCAGAGACTGTACTGAAGCAAGTGAAAGCGCGCCATGAGGACCTCACCGAGCTTGACGACCGCAAAAAGACCGTCCTTGATGCCATGCGTAAGGCCGGGGCATTGACCCCTGAGCTTGAGGCCAAGGTTAAGGAGACGTTGGACCCGGTGGTACTCGATGACCTGTACATGCCATATAAAGTGCGCCGACGCACACGCGCCCAGGTTGCCCGTGAGGCCGGGCTTGAGCCACTTGCTGACATCATCTTCAAGCAAGAGATTGCCGACCCGAGCGCTGCTGCGAAAAAATACCTGAACCCCGCCGCCGAGATTAATGATGTGGAGCAGGCGCTGGAAGGGGCCATGGACATAATTGCCGAACGTGTCAGCGAGAGTGCCAAGGCCCGACCCATTGTGCGTGCCAAATTCAACCGCACGGGCGTTATCACCGGCAAAGTGATAAAGGGCTGTGAGGAGAATCCCGAGGCGCGGAAGTATGAGAACTACTTCAACTTCAGCGAGCCGGTGAGGGCGGCAAACTCACACCGGTATCTGGCGCTGAGACGCGGAGAACAAGAGGGATTCCTGAAGGTGGAAATACAGATTGACGATGTTGAAATGGTTGAGCGCCTGTCTCGCATGTTTGTTCGACCCGATGCATCCGCGGCATGCTCCGAGCTGGTAAAGAGGGCTGTGGCTGACGGCTACAAACGCCTGCTGCGACCGTCAATCGAGAATAAAATCGCAGCGACCCTCAAGGACCGCAGTGATGATGACGTGATAACGATTTTTTCAGAGAACCTCAGCCAGCTGCTGATGGAGGCTCCATTGGCCAACAAGCGCATAATGGCGATTGACCCGGGTTTCAGGACAGGATGCAAAGTTGTATGTCTCGACCAGCAGGGAAATATCCTGGCACAAGAAACAATATATCCCAATCCTCCGGCCAACGACCAGTATGGAGCGGCTGACAAACTTATGTTCCTTGTTGACCGGCACGGCATCGACATTATTGCTATCGGCAACGGAACAGCCGGGCGCGACACCGAACGATTTGTCAATGACATACAGTTTAACCGCCGTGTGCAAGTGATGTTGACATCCGAGCAGGGGGCCAGCGTCTACAGTGCGTCAGACACTGCAGTCGAGGAGCTGCCCGACATGGATGTAACGATGCGCGGGGCTGTGTCAATAGGGCGTCGTGTTCTGGACCCCATGGCCGAGCTTGTGAAGATTGACCCGCAAAGCATAGGCGTGGGCCAATATCAGCATGATGTCAACCAGGGCAGGTTGCGCAAGGCTCTTGAATACACCGTCTCGCAATGTGTTAATGCCGTGGGGGTAAACCTCAACACCGCCGGCAAGCATCTGTTGGGATACGTCAGCGGCATTGGCCCGGCCCTGGCAGAGAATATTGTAAATTATCGGCGCGAACATGGCGACTTCACCAATCGCAACCAGTTGATGAACGTGCCGCGCATGGGCGAGAAGACCTTTCAGCAATGTGCCGGATTCCTGCGCATTCCACGTGGCGAGAATGTTCTGGACGCAACGGGGATCCACCCTGAGAGCTACCCCCTGATTGAGCGTATAGCCGCCGATGCCGGGGTTACTGTTGAGGAGCTTGCACGTGACAAGGCACTTATCCACAAGCTTGACCTCGAGCCATATATAACCCGCAAGGTCGGGCTACCTACCCTGACGGATATTGTTCTCGAATTGGAGAAACCGGGACGTGACCCGCGTGAGCCCAAAGAGGCCCACCGCTTTGACGACACCGTGCGTCGCATTGATGATTTGCACCTGGGCATGGAACTGGTGGGCAAAGTCAACAACATCACTGCCTTTGGGGTGTTCGTTGATTTGGGTCTGAAGGAAAACGGCCTTATACACATTTCACAACTGAGTGATGAGTTTATCTCATCGCCATACGACATTGTGAAGATGGGGCAAAGCATACGTGTGCGCGTGCTTGATGTTGACGCACAGCGCGGCCGCATAGCACTCACCATAAAAGGTGTGTCCCAGAAACTGTAATGCTAAGGAATATAAACTTTTAAGAAAATATAAGAAAAATGTCAAGCACAACACCCAACGGCACACCTGTAGTGGTGGGAGTGGGCTCAAATGCGCCGGACCGTGCCGAGATGATGAAGCACACGCTGGAAATGTTGCAGAACACCCTGATGAGCGCGCAAGCCACCGAGGTGTACGAGACCCTCTCGGAAAGCCCCAACGAGGCCTCCCCTTTCCTCAATGCCGTGGTAGCCGGGTTCACCGATAAAAGCCATGACGAGTTTGTGGAACTGTGCAAGGCCTGGGAGAGGGAACGCGGACGTGCCGATGCCGCACCGGGGATTATCCCCATTGACCTGGATGTTGTTATCTACAACGGCAAGATTGTGCGCCCCCGGGACTTTGAACGCTCATACTTCAACATCGGCTATCGCCAGTTACTGGCCCAGGGTGCTTTTCAATATTGATTATGAAAGAGTGCTTTGATTGGGCCGAGGGCATAGACTGTGCAGTTACCGTTGCTGACCGTGACTGCGTAATTCTGTATCAGAACCGGCAGGCGCGAGAATTGTATCGCAACCATGGAAACCTGATAGGGAAATCCATGCTGAATTGTCACAATGAGCGTTCAAGAGCCATAATTGCCCGCATCCTGCACGAAGGGGGTACCAACACCTATACTATCACCAAAAAGGGCCGCAAAAAACTTATTTATCAAACCCCGTGGCGCAATGAGCGGGGCGAGATTGCCGGCATCGCCGAGTTTTCAATTATACTTCCCGAGGAACTCCCCCATTATAATCGGGATGCCGCGGTTGACTGACTGTCAACCGAATAACAGTCGCACCGTGTAGGCTGCGCCGCGCCTCAGAAAGCGCCGGTGCAGATAAACGGCCCTATAGCGCCACCCCTTTACCGACGCGAGCAAGCGACGGGCATCCCGCATGTCCCCCTCAAGGCGGTATGTGCCCGCAAGGATAGCTCGCCGGCAGTTGATGTATTTTATCATGTCATGGCGCCCGGCTTGCTCCAGATCCCTTTGGCACTTGTCAAGGGCGTCCTCCCACTTGCGCGGGCTGGTGCTGTAAGCGGTGCCGGTTATGGACTCTTTCTGTGGGACAACCAGCATTGAGGGTGGGCCCGGGACTGTCGCCACCCGGGGATGTTGCAACAGTAACCTCACTCCCAACTCATAGTCATTCCATCCCCATACTTTTGGGTCCCACCCGCCTGTCTTTTCATAAAAAGAGGTCTTGACAATGTAACGCTGTGTCGACAGCGTAGCGTGGAATATATGGTTGAAGAGGGCCCTTTTCTCCCCCCGGCAATACCGGTGAAGGCGTTTCCCGCCACCGGCAGTGCGGAAATACACCGGTCGCGTAATCAGGTCCGCCTCAGGATTACTGCGTGCCACCTCCTCAAAATCGGCAAGGTGCGAGGGGTCCATCAGGTCATCGCTGTCGAAAAACATTACCCAAGGGGTTTTAACCTCTGAGGCACCCCGGTTGCGGGCCGCACAGGCACCGCGTTTTGCCTCGCTAAGCACCGTGATGCGCCGGTCATGGGATGAATGCTCGTCGGCCCACTGCTGCAACACGGCCAGGGAGTTATCGGTTGAATTATTGTCAACCAGCACAACATCAAACACTTGCAGAGTTTGGTCGGCCAAACTCTGCAAGGTGTCTTTTACCAAATTCGCCCGATTATATACCGGGATTACGACAGTTAAAAGCGGATTGGACAAACTCTCTTCCCTTATTTTTTGTCAGGTTGGTAGCGTTCGTTCAGACCCTTAATAACCTCATCGGTTATGTCCAACGCGGGGTTAAAGTATGCACCGACAGCCTTGAAGAGTATGGCATCATACTTCTTTTCGCGGTTGTAAACCTCCAGGAAGTTTTCAAGGGAGTCGTTGAGGATCTTTTGGTTGCGCATGGCCGTCTGCTCCATGTTCTGCTGCATCTTGCCAAGGACTTTTTCTCCGTCCTGCTGCATGTTTTGCAGGCGCATCATATCCTTCTCATACTCCTGTTGTGACTGATACTGACTGTTCTGGCCTTTCTGCTGAACCTGATTGGCGAGGGCCTGTATAGCAGTCTGTCGCTTCTGTCCCTCTGACTGGAACTTGTTGAGCAAAGCCTGGCCCTCAGCATTATACTTTTTGGCCAACTCATAATGCTCCATCACTGAGTCCAGATCAATATAGCGGATATTGGTGGTAACCGGGTGTTTCTGAGCATCGATTTTGTTGCTCTTTACCTCCTGTACTTCAGTCTCCTCGTTAGCTTTTGAGTTTTTGGCCGTGCCGCCGCATGAACTCAGAGCTCCGATTCCCATAACGCATGCACTCAGGGCAGCGATAAATACTTTCTTCATTGTCTTGTCGGTTTATCTTTTTTCTCCATAACAGGCTTGGGATGCCGGTGGTGTGAGAGATTGTTGCGGCGCCTCATTATCGATGGCAAAGCCATTACCAGCACTGCCGGGACAGCCAAAACAATTGCTGCAAGGACAACCTTAAAAACCACTTATTGCCGTTTGCCGTTACTCTTGGTGTTTATCGCTGCAAATATAATGTTTTTTTTGCTTTTTCACGAATTTATTTCTAACTTGGCAACCGTTTTTCAGGGCGCCTCAACCGCCGTTTATCCCCCTGGGAAGCATGTTTTTTCACCGAACTAAAAGAAACCTTAAATAATTATTGTATCAAAAAAAATGAGTGCCAAGACAGTCAAAGAGCTTGAACCGAAAATCGTTTTTGAGATTTTTGATGAGATAACCAAAGTTCCCCGCCCCAGCAAGCATGAGGAGCGCATACGTCAGTATCTGCTTGACTTTGCCAAAAAACACAACCTGCAGGCAAAGACCGATGCAGTGGGAAACGTTCTGATACGTAAAGAAGCCACTAAGGGTCGTGAGAATGCTCCCTTAGTAATCATGCAAGGCCACATGGACATGGTTTGTGAAAGCAACCACAAGGATTTTGACTTCATGAACAACCCCATAACCACAATCGTTGACGGGGAGTGGGTGCGTGCCGACGGCACAACCCTTGGTGCCGACAACGGTATCGGCGTGGCTGCATCATTGGCAGCATTGATCGATGACAGCTATGAGCATGGCCCCATCGAGGCCCTCATCACCGTTGACGAAGAAACCGGCATGACTGGCGCCAACAACATTGGTGACGACATGATCAACGGCAACATCCTTCTTAACCTTGACTCTGAGGATGACGCCGAGATCTTTATCGGCTGCGCCGGCGGTATCGACACCTGCGCAACATTTGCATACAATCGCTCATTTGCCCCGAAAGATTTTCTGTACTTCAGGGTGTCAATGGAGAAAGGCCAGGGAGGTCACTCAGGCGGCGACATTCACCTTGGACGCGCAAATGCCAACAAGGTTATCGCTCGCTTTGTGTATGAGCTGATGAAGAAATTTGATGTCTCGGTAAGCGAATTTGACGGCGGAAATCTGCGCAACGCTATCCCCCGCGCTGCCCACGCTGTTATTGGCGTGCACACCTCACATAAGGAGAAAGTGCGCGAGATGCTTAACATCTTTGCCGCAGACATCGCCAAAGAATATGAGGGTCTGGAGCCCACGCTTGAACTCAAGATGGAGAGCGTTGACACCCCCGAGTTCTGCATCGACCAACAGACCTCACGCAACCTCATCCTTGCCCTTTACGGTGCACCCCACGGCGTTGTTTCAATGAGCCGTGATCTGGAAGGACTGGTTGAGACCTCAACCAACCTTGCAGCCGTCAAGATGCAGCCTGACAACAAGATTCTTATCACCACCAGCCAGCGCAGCTCAGTTGAAAGCCGCAAATTTGACATTGCCAATCAAGTGGCTTGCGTCTTCAAGTTGGCCGGGGCTGAGGTTGAACACGGCGAGGGCTATCCCGGATGGACCCCGAACATGAAGTCGCCCATCATGGCCATTGCCCGTGATGCCTACAAAGACCTTTATGGCGTTACTCCCAAAATCAAAGCCATACATGCCGGCCTTGAGTGCGGCCTCTTCCTCACCAAGTTCCCGCATCTTGACATGGTTTCCTTTGGTCCCACCCTGCTTAATGTTCACTCACCCAGCGAGGCCATGAACATCCCGGCAGTTGACAAATTCTGGAACCAGTTGAAACGCATCCTCACAAAGGTTTCTGACCCTAAGTAACCCTCAATAGAACAGGGAGAAGCCCGATGGTTTCTCCCCTCCCTGAACATAAAGGAGTGCCTACCCAACACGTGGTGGGTACTCCTCTTTTTATACCCCCGGTCGGGAAGGAATTTTGCCGAAATGAAAATTTTTCTTAATTTTGCCACTAAATCTTTCCTCAAATCTTAATTCTTCTAAAAATATGGGTCTTAGAAACTCCTTTACTATATCAATATTCCTCTTGGTTTTAAGCGCCTTGATACCCGGGTGTTCCAAAAACAACTCATGGACCGTTGAGGGTCGTATCGAAGGGGCCACCGGCAAGACAATGGTTGTTGAAGGGTGTCACAACGGCGAGTGGTATCCCATTGACTCGGTAAAACTGGATGAGACGGGAGGTTTCCGCGTGAGCCATGAGGCACAAGGGTATCCCGACATCTTCAGGCTGCGTCTGGGGGACAAGATTCTGTACTTCCCCATTGATTCAATCGAGACAGTGACGGTTATGGCAAAGGCTGACGCTTTTGACAGCGAGTACACCCTTTCAGGCAGCCCGTCGGCTGAGACGCTTATGGAGATAGACCGCAAGGTGCGAACCGTTATGCTTGAGAAAGGTGCCAAAGGGGCCACCCAGGACACCATGCTCAAACGTTACCTCGGGGGGATGCTAATTGGCAATCCTTCAGGCATCGTGTCCTACTATATCGTTAACAAACGTGTCGGGCAACTCCCCATTTTTGACCCAACAAACTCTCATGACCTTAAAGTAATCGGGGCGGTGGCTACTGCCTTTGAGCAGTATCGACCCAACGATCCCCGCACTCACTACCTGCACAACCTCTATATTGACAATCGCTCGGCGATGCCTGAGGCCCGCAAGGATACCATCGTGGCTGCCCAAACCGGCCTGATTAACATATCGTTGCCTGATGTCGCAAATAACCCACGTTCCCTTGAGGAGGTGGCACGCAATGCAAAGGTTGTCCTCCTGAGCTTTATTGACTATGCCGACAACAATTCCCAGGCACTGAATCGCGAGTTGCGACGCATCTATGACAAGTATAGCCACAACGGGTTAGAGATTTATCAAGTATCAGTTGACCGCGACCCGTTCCTCTGGAAAAGGGTCAGCGAGTCCCTGCCGTGGGTATGTGTATACTCTGACCCCACGGTGTCAATCCGTTCACTGGTTGACTACAATGTACAGGACCTCCCCACAACATTCATTATTTCAAGGGGCGACCTCAAAGAACGTATAACAGACACCTCACAGCTTGAACAAAAAGTGGCGGCAAATTTGGCAAGCTGAACCGATTAGCCAAAAAAATTCAATATAGTCAGTAAGAAAAATACACAACTCCCGGGGCCCCGAATCAGGTAAAACCCCGGGATTTTTTTAATAATATAAATCAGTAAGAATTTAGGGTTGGTACATAAATAAAAATAACTTAACTTTGCACCCGAAAAACAGCGCCTGTTTGCAAGGGAAAAGTATGTACTCACGCATAGACGCTTAACCAATTACAGATTAATAACTTAGGAAAAAATATTATAATGCAGCTTTTCAAGAAAAAGGCCTCAATGGCGTGGTTGTCAATTGCGCTGGTATTGATGGTGGCTTCATGTTCAGTGCCCAAAGATGTAACTTATGTGCAAAACTTGCAGCCCGGCACATATCAGATGCAGCAGGTTGAGAATGCCCTGCGCGCCCGCCCTGATGACCGCCTGTCAATCTTCATTACCTCAAAGGACCCTCAACTCTCCAAGATTTTCAACCTCAATTACTACTCAACGAACTATACCGATAATATGAAGAGTGTGGGGTCAACCAGTGGTCGCCCCCTCAACCAAACTTATACATTGTTATATACTGTTGACGCTGAGGGTAATGTTGACATACCCGTCTTGGGTTCGGTTCATGTTGCCGGTCTCACCCGCTCAGAGATTGCCAAAAAGGTAAAGAATGAGTTGATCACCAAAGACTTGCTGAAGGACCCGACCGTTGTGGTTGAGTTCTCAAACCAGACTTTCTCAGTGCTCGGAGAGGTAGCCGTCCCGGGTCGCAAAGTCTTTGACCGTGACCACATGACACTGCTTGAGGGTTTAGCCCTTGCCG
>CAYMNF010000031.1:0-24287 GCA_964391735.1 uncultured Bacteroides sp.
GGTAATCATTGACGGTAACCACATGGACACCGCGGCCCGACAGGGAGCGCAGAAATACCGGCAGGGTTGCCACAAGGGTCTTACCCTCACCGGTGGCCATCTCGGCAATCTTACCCTGGTGGAGCACGATACCGCCAATCAGCTGCACGTCATAGTGTATCATGTCCCAGGTAATCTCATTGCCACCGGCAACCCAATGATTCTTCCAGATTGCTTTGTCACCCTCAATGGTTACGAAGTCACGCCCCTCGGCGGCCAAGTCGCGGTCAAGTTGCGTTGCGGTGACCTCAATGGTCTCATTGTTGGTGAAACGTGCGGCGGTCTCACGCATCACGGCAAAGACAACGGGAAGGTGCTCGTTGAGCTTCTTCTCAAGGGTGTCAAGGATATTTTTCTCATGCTCGTCAATGGCATCCCACAGGGGCTGGCGCTTCTCAAAGGGGAGGGTCTCAACCTCTACCTTCTTGGCGGCTATTGCCTCGCTGTCGGCGGCAATGGCGTTCATAATATCGGCGCGAACATCGGCTATGCGGTTGCGCAGTTGGTCGTTGTCAAGCTCCTTGAGGGCCGGCTCCTCGGCCTTGATTTTGTCAACTATGGGTTGTATCTCTTTGAGGTCGCGGGTCGACTTGTTGCCGAACACCTTGCTCAAAAATGTTGTGAATGACATTTTTATCTATTTTGTATGTTTATCTTGATTTTTCTGAACTGTAAAAGTCCCGGCCTAAGGGAGGCATGATGCCCCGGCGGGAGGATGGCCGATTTTTCGGGCTGTCAGCGCAGACGCAAGGGACGCCCGGAGGCAGCGTTCGGCGACCTTATCCTCAACAGCCGGGCTACCGTTGGTGCCAGAATGCACGCGTCGATGTTTCCCGATATTTTTTGTGCCTTCACCCCCGGGGCCACGATGTACAGGGGGTAGGTCTTGTCAGCGAGGCGCGAAACCTCGGCACGCGGCAAGGATGAATCCTCAGCCGACTCAACAATCTCCCACCCAGGGGTGATGGTCAACAGAACATCCCCGGCGGTGGCAGCCGATGTATTGCGCGCCAAAGCCTCACCGGAAACACCGGCACGGCCTGAGAGGACCTCGTCAACTGTCCAGGCCTCACAAACACCCTCCATGCGCAACAGGAAGTCGGCAGCCTGCCGGCGCAGGGTCAGGATATCGACACCTCGCTCCTTGGCAAGGGCTTTGTTGAGGTGTATCTGCCGATTGTGGAAACCGGTCACCCATTCCCCGTTGCCGTAGGTGGCTATCAGGTACATGTTGAGGAGCGCAACGGCCTTACGCCCCGAGAATTGTCCGTAAGGGATGCCAAAACGCTCATCGTCCCGCTTGGATGCCGGCATGGCAGGCACCCCGGCAAGAAATATCAGGGTATTGTCCATACCCGGGCCGTTTTCAACGGCCTTGAACAGGGTGCCTAAATCGGCATCAAGGCGCAGATAACTGTCCAGAACCTCCAGCCGGCTGTCAGGGTCTTTACTATAGGGATAGGGTGCGACGGTGTAAGAGACCGATATCATGTCAGTGACGTCGCTACCGGGTTTCAGCCCCTTTATCAGGTCTGTAGCCAGGGAGGTTACCTCACGATTAACCGGTGCCGACACCTTGAAGGCGCGGTAGCGGTCCTTGTTGCCGGGTGAAAAAACGTGGCGAAAGGGGAAGGCCTTCTTATATGAGGGTATCCCCGGATACTTTGACACATCAAGCATTGGCGCCCAACGCAGGGTGTCAAGCTTAACACTCAGCGAGGCTGCCCCGCTGTTCTTTGCCGGCAAAAGCGTGGGAGGCTCGGGATATGCTGAAGGAACGGTCCATCGCCCGTTGACATCGTCAATATAAATTGCGGCATTGCCGGCGTGACCGGCCATAATGACGGCCCGCCGGGCATCGGGAGAAATCGAATATACATGGTTGATGCCCCCCTCGGCCACCCTGACCTCATCGGCAAGGGTCGACACGGCAAGGGACTTTGCTGAATATTGCCCTGAGGGGTCAACCAACACGGGGACCCCTACCCTGCGGGCAACCTCATACCGCGTTGCGGCGGCTATACCTGATATTGAGGCAGGGGCACCGGTGTACAGCATGGCGGTGGCGGCAGTGGCATCAATGCCTGGGCCGTAATCCACATCTTCGATTATTACCCCGCTCTTTTCAAGGAAGCGGAACCCGTGGTCCCCAAGGCGGGTGCGCAACAGGTCCAGATAATCCTCATCAAGCCCCTCAACCGTTATGCCCAACACCAAAGCTGGCTTGCCGGACTCAGAGGCGGGGAGAGCCTGCACACGCAACGGCAACCCCAGGATTGAGGCTGTCAAGATGGTTAAAAACCCGAGATTTGTGCGCGTTATACGGCTCATCACAATATTTTTGCAAAATTACGAAAAATTTCCAATCCTACCCAATCAGCCTTTCAGCATCTCCTGCACTTGGTCCAGGATGGGGAGCAGGGTGTCAAGGGTGTCGGCACGCAACATGGCTATGCGCATGGGCCTGAAGTTGGGGATACCCTTGAAAAGGGGGCTGGCGGCGAGGTGTCGGCGTATGTGCAGGATGCCGCGATACTCGTCAATGCGACTTACCGACTCCTTGATCTGTCGCCTGAGCAGGGCAAAACGCTCCTCCAAGGTTGGCGAGGGGACATCGGTCTTGCCGAGTGCACGTGCGATGTCCTTGAAAATCCATGGGGCACCAATTGATGCACGGCCAACCATTATACCGTCAACGCCATAGCGGTTGAAAGCCTCGAGGGCGCCCTCGGCGGTGGTGATGTCGCCGTTGCCTATGACGGGGATGTGCAGGCGGGGATTCTCCTTTACCCGCGCAATGGTCTCCCAGTCGGCATGGCCGGTATACATCTGTGAGCGGGTGCGACCATGCACGGTCAATGCGGCGATGCCACAGTCCTGCAACTGCTCGGCCAGTTCCACAATTATCTTGTTCTCGCAGTCCCAGCCCAGGCGTGTCTTAACCGTCACCGGCACGGGGACGGCATCAACCACAGCACGGGTAATCTCAAGCATCTTGGGGATGTTGCGCAGCATGCCGGCCCCGGCACCTTTCCCGGCAACCTTTTTTACCGGACAGCCAAAGTTGATGTCAAGGACATCGGGTGCCGCATCCATGCATCGGCGGGCGGCCTCCACCATCGGCTCGGTCTCACGCCCGTATATCTGTATTGCCGTGGGGCGCTCGGCGGGATTGATTTCAAGCTTGCGTGTGGTGGCGGCAATATCACGGATGAGGGCATCGGCCGACACGAACTCAGAGTAGGTCATGTCGGCTCCCTGCTCACGGCATATCAGCCGGAAGGAGGCATCGGTGACGTCCTCCATCGGCGCCAACATCACGGGGCGTTCCCCCAGGTCAAGATTCCCTATCTTCATTGCTCAATCACGGTAATATACGCGCTTGACACGCGTTGACACTGAGGTCAAAATCTCGTATGGAATGGTGTTGAGGGTACGGGCAAGGGAGGCCGCCGGGACAGCGGGGCCAAACACCTCAACCCGGTCTCCCACGGTTGCGTGTGGCGCGTCGGTGATGTCTATCATCATCACGTCCATGCAGATACTCCCCACGGTGGGGCAAGGCACCCCGCCAACCGAGACGTGCAGGTTGCCGTATCCCAAATGGCGGTTCAGCCCGTCGGCATACCCTATGGGCACGGTGGCGATACGTGACGGGCGTGTCAGCACGCCGCGGCGGTTGTAACCTATTGTTGTGCCGGGCTCCCATTGGCGTATGGCAATGATCACCGTTGAGAGGGTTGACACCGGGCGCAGGGCATCCATGCTGCCATCGTCAAGGGTCTTTATGCCATAAAGTCCTATACCCAGGCGCACCATGTCATATTGGTGCTCGGGGAATCGCACAATGCCGGTTGAGTTGAGGATATGCCGCTTTATGGCGTGTCCCGGCAGGGCTGCCTGCAGCATGTCACAGCAGCGGTCAAACACCGCAAACTGCATGCGGGTGTATTCGTCATCAGCGGGGTCATCGGCCGCACACAGGTGGCTGAATACGCTTTCGGCTGTGACAACATCCTGCTCCTTTAGCACCCGGGCCACGTCGGGGATCTCATCCTCGATGAATCCCAGGCGGTGCATCCCTGTGTCAAGCTTTATGTGGACGGGAAAACCCTTGATGTTGCGTCGGCGACCCTCGCTGATCACGCGATGCAAAATGTCCAGAGAGTATATTTCAGGCTCAAGTCGCTCGGCGAACATGGCTTCATAGTTGTCGACACGCGGGTTCAGTACCATTATAGGCATGGTGATACCGGCACGACGCAGGTCTACCCCCTCATCATGCGCGGCCACGGCAAGGTAGGCTGCGCCCTGGCTTTGCAGTGTCTTGGCAAGCTCGTATGACCCGGCGCCGTATCCAAATGCCTTAACCATGCACACCACGCCGGTTGAGGGCTTAACCTTGCCCTTGAAGAAGTTGTAGTTGTGGCGCAGGGCATCAAGGTCAACCTCAAGCACCGTCTGGTGTTGGCGGGCGTCCAGCAGCTCGGCGACCCCGTCCAACCCGGGGGTCTTGACCAGCACCATGTTGGCACCAAAGGTCTCGGGGGAGACGTAGTGGCTGAATTCGGCGACATCAGCGCATGGGGTAACGGGGACGCCCCCGGCAGCCACGGGGTCGGTCCATCCCTGCCCGCCTATGGCATATACACGTTCCACACCATACAGCGTCAATAGCCGGGAAATCTGCCGGGGGTCGCCGGCGATTTCGCCCAATACCGCCACAATCTTTTGCCCGGGCACCAGCCGCCGGTGGGCAAAGTCAAGGGCAACCTCAAGCTCGGTGACATCACCGGTGAAGCGGTCAACAACCAATTGGCAACCGCCAACACCCCTGTCAACCTGCAGACGCGTTGGGGCCTCGGCAGGGACAGCGGCGGCATCCACGTCAATCCCCGGGACGGTAGCACGGGCAATCTCCATGGCTAAATGTTTATTGAGCTCCTCGGGGTTGTCCTGGCCGTCGGGCGCCTCTATTACAACCTTGGCGTTGCGGCCAAGTATCCATTTCTCGGCAACTTTTGCCTCGTGGCTTGCAAACCCCTCGTCATGCTCCCGGGTCATGGGGGTAAACACCACAATATCAGGGGCTATGATGCGCTCAAGCGCATCCATCTCCCCCGCACGCGACACCCCGGCCTCAACCAACGCCACATCGGCCTCGGCATCAAGGGCGCACAGGGTGAGGGGTACCCCAATCTGCGAGTTGAAGCTGCGGGGGCTGCGTGACACCCGCTTCCCGGCAGAGGTCAGCAGGGCTGCAGCAGCCTCCTTGACTGCCGTTTTACCCACCGAGCCGGTGATGGCAACCACCCGGCCCTTGAAGCGTCGGCGGGCATCGGCGCCCACCGCTTGCAGGGCCTCAACTGACGATGGCACACGTATCACCATGGCATCAGCCGGCAAGTCAACCGGGCGTTCCACGACAAAGGTGCGCACGCCACGGTTATATAGCTCCTCGACGTATCGGTGGCCGTCATTCCCCTCGGTCTCGATAGCGAAAAAAACGGTTGTCGAGGGTGATGGTGTCAGTGTGCGGCTGTCGGTGAGTATCCGGGTTATAGGCCGGTCCTGTGCAGGTGCATCGGCACCCAATACTTCAGCAATATGTTTCAGGGAAAATTCCATATTCCGAGATTAATTTTTTTCGCGCCTCCTCCAATGCCCGGGCGTGCATTTCTCTATCCTTGGGTCGGTGGTCATTCAGCCGGCTGTATGCGCGACAGGCCTGTATGCGTCCTTGCTCCTCAGGCTGAAAGTATGCCTCGCCAAAAAGTTGGTATATGTAGTCTACCGCCGCGTCGGAGGGGTGGCGCATGTCGGTGGCGGTGAATCTATAGTCTCTTAAATCATCCAACAGGGCCTCGTAGGCCGGGAAGTACTCGGCACCGGTGGCTTCGACGGCCAGGAGCAACACGGCTTTGTTGAGGTTGTTGCCATGCAGCCCCGCGGGGTCGGGGTGGCGCATGGGGCTGACGGTGAACAGCACATCGGGGGCTAAGGCCTGTATTTGACGCAGGATATCAATGGTTTCTTCAACGGTCAACCGCCTTTCAGTAAAGCAATCAGAAGGTTGCCGGCGACAGTTTGCCACAATGGCACCGTCCCCCCGACGACAAAACACTCGTGCTGTCCCGAGGGTAACAATAAGTCGGGTAAATGGGAAATTGACGGCCTCGGCCTGAGGGAATCCAAGCGCGCCGTCGGGAACCTGGCCCCGCACGATATATTCCAGGGCACGGAGCACACTGTCGGGGTTGAAGAGGGGCCCGAAGGGGTTGACGCACACCGTGAACCCGTCGCGGCGGAGGCGTTCACCCACTGCATCGGTGAAACAGGAACCCAACAAAAGTATCCGATCCCCCCTGTGGCTGATGGGGCGGGGAGACCTCGGGACTGAAACTTTTGTGCGAAATTCCATCAATACATCTGATAATCAACCGACAAGACCATAAATTCGGTACGCCGATTTATCTGGTCAGCGGCCTCGCGGTCCTCGGGGGAGAGTCCCTCGATGAACTCAGGTGTCAGCACCTGACCCTCCTCAAACTGGGGGTAACGGGCCTGTACGCGCTTGGTAACCGTCTTGGGGCGACTCTTCCCGTACCCCTGGTATTGCAGGCGGTCGGCAGCAATGCCGTGCTCAATCAGGTAGTCAATCACCGACTTGGCACGTCGCTCTGACAGACTGAGGTTATATTCCTCGGTACCGACACGGTCGGTATGTGATGACATCTCAATGGTGATGTTGGCGTTGTCCTTCAGCAGTTGCACAAGCTCATCGAGGGCCTCGGTGCTTTCAGGGCGTAATGTCGCCTTGTCGAAATCATAGAAGATATTCTCAACGATGTTGGGCTTGCTGATGGAGGCAAGAATGAAGTCAATCTCATACTCGGCATCCTCCTCGGCATTGTCGGCCGTGAATGACTGCCGGGCGTTCAGGTATCCCTTGGCCCCGGCCTGCATAACGTAGCTGACCCCGCGTTGCAAGGGGAAAGTGAAGGAGCCGTCGGGCTTGGCAACGGTCTTGTTTATTGTCCCGTCGTTGCCCACTATCCTTATCACGGCATTGGGCACCGGCTCGTCATCGCGGTCAACCACCCAGCCGGATATGTTGATTTTGAGGTCGGGCAACTCAAAGGAGTATATGTGGTCATACCCGCGGCCGTCAGTGCGGTTTGACGAGAAGAATCCCTGGGGGTGGTCGGCCCCGGGTTTAAAGGTCATGCCAAAATCGTCCCCCTCGCTGTTAATGGGCACGCCCATATTCTCGACTTTCCAGCGTCCGTCAGGGCCGAGGGTGGCGCAGAAGATGTCCAGGCCGCCCATGCCCGGGTGTCCGTTTGATGAGAAATAGAGTACCGAGTCGGTGAGGCAATAGGGGAACATCTCATCACCGGGGGTATTGATGTCCTCGCCGAGGTTTTCAAGGCTCCCCCCGCGGTCCTTCAGGTTTATGCGCCAGATGTCACGGCCTCCCATCCCGGGCATGTCTGAGGTGAAATACAGATATGTCCCCGAGGGTGATACCGCCGGATGTGCGTATGATGACAAGGTGTCGCTGGTGGCCTCAAACTTCACCGGGGCACTCCATTTGGCATCGCTGCGCGTTGATGTGTACAGCTCAACGCCGGTGTGTGAGTTGGGCTCACGGCGGGCACGGCTCAGGTACATGGTGCCTCCGTCGGGGCTGAAGGCCACCGACCCCTCATCGGCGTCGGTATTCAGCTCACCCTCGACAGGCTCGGGCCGTTGCCACTCCCCTTTCTCATTGACCTTTGTAAACCAGATGTCGCCCTTCTTCATCCCCGTGATTTCAGACTTGTTGGTGCCGGTAACTTTCTCGTTGGTGGTGGTGAAGAACAGTTGCTCAGGGCCGTTGAACATCGGTGAGTAGTCGGCACGCCGGGTGTTGAGCAAGCGGTCTTGCTTGACGATGTATCGTGTGCGGTTAGCCTTGAGTAGCGCGGCCTGTTCGGCACCCTTCAACCCGTTCAGGGCTAAAAAATCCTCGGGATTGGTCTCAAGATACGCCTGATAGGCCTTTATGGCGGCGGGGTACTTGCCGTCGGCGTGCAGGCTGCGGGCCAGGTGCAACTGAGCAAGGGGGTCCTCATACCCGTACCTGATAGCGTTCTGATAGGCCGATGCAGCACGGGCATGCTGGTTCAAGTGACGGTAACACTCGGCCATGCGCCAGGCAACGACTCCGCGCTGAGCGCGCTCCTCTTTACGTGTCAGTTTGTTATATATCTTGCGATAGGTCTTTGACGCATCGTTATACTCGCCGCGCGCCATCTGCTCATCGGCCACCGACAGCTTTGCACCGCCACAAGCCACCATCATGGACATTGCCACGGCCCCTATCATCATCTTCAGGATTCTATACATTAGCCTCATATTATATGAAACGTACCAAGGGGCGGCATATTGCCATCCCCGGCTCTCGCCGCAAATTTACCTAATCCTCACCTCATCCACAAATTGCCCCATCACTCACCCCAATATTTCCCCTTCTTAACTGCAATTAGCGGATGTTATCCTTGGCGGACGAACAAAAAAAAGGGCCATGCCAATGGCACGGTCCTTTGTAGTCAATTTTTTAGATTGCTTAGTTAGCGGGAGCCTCAGCAGCGGGAGCAGCCTCAGCGGCGGGAGCCTCAGCAGCGGGAGCCTCAGCAGCAGCCTGAGCGTCTTTAGCTACATTGTTGGTGTCGGGAACAGCTACCTCCTCAACAACAGCTACCTCTTCAACAACAGCAGCGGTGTCGTTAGCGGCTGCCTCAGCAGCTTTGTCTTTTGAACCACATGAAACGAAGCTCATACCGGCTACTATAGCAGCAACCAAAACTATCTTCTTCATAATAAATTTAAATTTTTATAAATGTTTTACGTTCTAAATCGCGGCAAAATTAAACAAAAAACGGTTGATACAAGCATATATGATGTGGAATGGTGTTAAATAATGTTAAGAGGGCCACGTTTTAACACTTCGCTTGGACCCCTTTTCCCCCATTTAATCACTGATTATCAGCTTTTTGCGTTGCGAATGGAACCCAGGGCGTTTCGTTAACCCCCTCGGCGCTATTCAGCGCACGTGCCAACACAAACAGGTAGTCACTGAGGCGATTCAGGAAGCCGATAACCTCAGGAACAACATTCTCCTCAACGGCGGCCAGGGCAATTACATGCCGCTCGGCTCGGCGGCATACCGTCCTTGCAACATGGGCAGTGCAGGCGGCATGGCACCCTGCGGGCAGAATGAAACTTTTCAGGGGCGGTAACTCTCCGTCAAGGGCATCTATAGCTTCTTCAAGCTGACGGATGGGGGCGGACGCAACGGGGCGTGACTCGCCGGCGGTGGCAAGGGCACTCCCCACCTCAAATAGGTGTGACTGAACACGCCGCAGGGTTTCAACCTCTGCGGGCAAGACATCCTCAACCTCGCTTATCAGCAGCCCGATGTGCGAGTTCAGCTCGTCAACGGTGCCGTAGGCCTCAAGGCGCGGGTGAAATTTCTCAACGCGCACGCCACCTATCAGGGCGGTGGTGCCGGCGTCGCCGGTGCGCGTGTATATCATGCTCTTTGCCATTGTGTTAATCCTTTAATCGGCGGGACGAATATTCATATATAATACGTCCTGGGGCCGCAGAAATTTTACTACTTTTGGGCAAAAGTAATCATTTTTACTATTAGATGTGTTACTTTTGTAAACATTAAACCAAAAGAAAAGTATGGAGACTACACGTCAAGCACGCATCGCCCGCCTTCTGCAGAAGGAGTTGAGCGAAATATTCCGCAGTCAAACAGCAAAGATGCACGGCACCCTGGTGAGTGTCAGCCAGGTGCGGGTAAGCCCCGACCTGTCAATCGCGCGGGTATACCTGTCGGTGTTCCCCTCGGGGAAATCGCAGGAGATTTTGGAAAGCCTGAAGCGTAACGCCAAAACAGTGCGCTATGACCTTGCCGGCCGCGTTCGTTTCCAGCTGCGAAAGACCCCTGAGCTTAGCTTCTTCCTGGATGACTCGCTGGATTATATTGACAATATCGACCGCCTGCTTGAGGCCGACCGCAAGGCTCACCCGCAGTCAGCCGCGGAGGCCGATGGCACCGCAGAAACAGATACCCCTGAACCCCAGGCGTGAGGCTGCAGCATAAGATTGCCCTGCGATACCTTGTGTCGCGCAAAAGCCACTCAGCTGTCAACATCATCTCGGCAGTGGCTCTGGCGGGCGTTGCCGTGGCGGCAGCGGCCATGGTGTGCGTGTTGTCGGTGTTCAACGGTTTCAGCGACCTTGCCGACACCTCAGCGGGACGCTTTATTCCTGACTATAAGATTATCCCCTCCTCGGGCAAGACGTTGGCGGGGGACTCCCTGGCACGCCAACTGTTGAAGCAACCGGGGGTGGTGGCGGCAGTGCCGGTTCTGCAAGAGACGGCTCTGGCGGTGACCACGGCAGCGCAGCATGGTGTTGACCTGATGGGCGTAGGTCCCGGATGGAAGCAAAACGGCATAATCGACGGCGAGTTTTCTGCTGATGATTTTAATAGCGGCAGGCCCGTGGCCGTGCTGCACGCGGCCTTGGCAATGGCTTTTCAGCAAACCCCGGCCGAGAGTGTCCCCATTGAGGTGTACCTGCCCAAACGCGTGGGACGCATCAACCCGGCCAATCCCGCAACGGGGTTTCGCAGTGACTCCCTGCATACCACCGGGGTTTTCCAAATGGACTATGCCGACGAGACGGCATCATCCACCATGGTCATCCCCATCAGCCGGCTGCGTCAGCTCCTTGACTACGAGAACGGCGAGGCATCATATATCGCAGTGACGGCAAACCGCCCCCCGACACCCCCAACGGGGACGGTGATGCTTGACCGGCGCCAACAGAATGCCGCATCTGCACGCATTATTAACATTGAAAAGTGGATTACTTTTCTGATGTTAGCGTTCATCATGCTCATTGCCTCCTTCAACATTATCTCCTCCCTGACAATGATGATTATTGAGAAGGGTGAGTCAATCAGCGTTTTACGCTCGTTGGGTATGCCCCCCTCGGGTGTGCGGGGCATCTTTGTCACCGAGGGCTGGTTGGTGAACGCCACCGGGGGCCTGATAGGAGTTGTGGCAGGGATTGCCCTGGTTTTGGCTCAACAATGGGGCGGGTTTATAAAATTAGGCGGTGACCATGACATGATGCTGGTAACCGCCTACCCTGTACACCTCTACTGGAGTGACATCCCTGCTGTGTTAGGGGCCGTGGCCCTCACGGGCCTTATTTGCGCCGGGGGGACGGCCATGAGGCGCGCCCCTTTTACCGGCATCACCACCTCCGGGGCCTGACCGTGCTACACTCGTTTTTACGAAGCAGCGCCCGAATGGCGGTCATGGCGTCGCCGCGCAAGGTGCCCAGGGTGTAACACTCTTTGGTGTTCCCCTCGCTGATATAGCGTAGCACGCCGTATGCCACGGCACGCTCAAAAAGCGCCAACAGCCTCAACATCATGGTGTTTGAGAGAGTCCCGTCGGCCCGCACTGTGTAGGTGAGCGTCTCGGCATCAAAACCCGCGATCCACGGGAACAGACCGCCGCCAAGCATCTCGGCCTCGTCACGCACAAGCACCTCAAGCCCCTTGCGCGAGGTTGTCCCCAACACGCCGTTCTCACATCCCGTCTGCCGGCGCAGGGCACTCCACGCCAACACAGACTCTATCACACTCTCCCGATTTAACTTTACTTCAAACATGGCAATCGTTATTTTTCATTTAATGCTTTTGTGGTAAGGCTAACAAGGCGCTCAAGTTTTTGCTGAGAGGTCTCCTGGCGCGGCGCCCCCGGCAGATAAAACCCGATACAGTCCATAAAAATGGCCAGTGCACGCGCCGGGGTGATAAAGAAACATGATGCGCTCTCGTCAATCAGCACGCGCGCCACAGCCCCCGTCAGGCTAAGGTTGGGATACTTCTCCATCCGCGCTCCCACCTTGGCGTTTATCTCAGCCCACATGCGCCCGCGTATCCCGTTGCTCAGTACACGACGCCCTGAACGAATCTCGCGAATGCGCTTAACGGCGGTAACATATTCAACATAATAGGCCGGTGCGGGGCCCTCGGCCACTTGCTTTATCAGCTCCCGCAGCTCGGGGTTTGGGTGCCGTACAGCCTCTCGCCTCAGGCGGTTCATAAAATCTATATTTCGAATTTGTTTCTTAAAAAGCATGGTAAATTAACATCATTATTGTGGTATTTTCACCATGGCAAATATACAATCCCTAATAGCCCATTTCCTTGCCCAACAGCGTTAATTTTTGTTAAACACACACCCGCCCCCTCGAGTAGCGACCACCCTACCCGGCCCAATCGCATACATAAACAGCACCCCAACTATTCCAATCTTGCAAACATTGGAATAGTTTAGCATGCCGCAATTTGAAAAGAGTAAGTTTGGGAAATGGCCTTGAACGAATACCAAGATGGGGCTAAACTGTTTCTACACAATCACCCACAACCCAAGGTATAGAATGACAACACTTTAGAAGCCAATGGCACATACCCGTGCGTAGATAGTATGTTCGCGGTAAACCAATAGCGAGGTAAATCGCTGGGTATGCGCTCATTACACAAAGCAGTCGAAGGCCGAAATAGACCGCATATTTAGCTTCGTGAGGGGCAGCAAGTGAGCGGGGCTGTGTCGCCCGTTAACGACACAGCCCCGCCTTATACGTTGTTGTGGTTACGTATTATTCGCTGATGAACTTGGTGGCCTTAACGCCGTTGTTGGTGGTCTCCTTCTTGATGAGGATAGAACCACTGGTCGGGTTAACAACCTTGCGGCCGCTCAGGTCAAAGTACTCAACTGATTTAACCTCGTCGTTCTCAATTGCGTCGATACCAACCTGTGTGCGGGGAATCTCAGCCAGCGGGAAGCGGTATACACCACCGCGCGGATCACTGTCGGGAACAAAAACTGAAATGTAAAGGTATGTGTCATCCTTGGTGGCACCATCAGGGTACGTGGGATTGAGAATGTCGCAGGGGAAGCCCTCTGAGAAATCAGCCCAGGTAGCACCCATGTCTGTTGAGCTGAACACACCATAGTTCTGGGTGCAAGCAATAACATAGGACACGTTGTCGATAGGTGAACGATAGGTGGCAATGGCAGAAACGTAGTTTGACTTCAAGGGCACCATAGCCTCCTCAAACTTATCCCAAACTTGCGGGCGGCCTGCAACGCCTTCCCACTCATAACCGTCCTTGCTGGTTACCATGAACGGGGTTTCATAGTCATCATTGGCAATACCGCGGCCACCAATCATAACATCATCAAGAACGGCAACCTGGGTAAGGAAGTTTGACTTGTTATACAAGGGCATCCAAACCACAACGGTAGTGTTCTCATCAAACTCCTCGATGATAAGTTCGAAAACCGTATATGCGCCGAAGGCATAGACTTTATCGTTATACTCTAACAAAGTATAGATATAGGGGATACCGCCGGCACCCAGAGACAAGCCCATGGGGTCAACAACTGTCCAGGTCTCGCCAAAGTTTTCAGAAACGAAAACGCCAAGGTTCATGTTGGCAACATAGATTTTGCCATCAAAGCCAACGCCTGAGAAAGCGTATGTATTATCGGGCTGAGTGCCGACCATCACAAAACCGGTCTTTACCAACTCGTCGGCAGCGTCGAGATAGTCAAACAACTCCCAGGTGCGACCCCAGTCCTCGCTGCGGGCAACCATACACCCGGTACCCAGGGCATACACATAGTCCTCATACTCAAAGAAGCCGGCAAAGTGCAAATCCTCGATATCGCATTTTGTCCAATTATCGCCATGGTCCTCTGAGTACCAGATACCGCCACTGAGGTCTTGCATCTGATCGCTGCTCAGCAGCGTACCGTGTGAGGTGGCGAAGACCTGGTAGCATTCTTGCATCTGCTGAACCTGCTCCCATTTTGCCCCGTCGGCTTTGGCCGTAAAAGCAGATGCCAAAAGGGCAACAATAGCAAAGAAATAGAATTTTTTCATATAAATGATATTAGAGTAATAAGTAAATCATTCCTTCCCACGCCCTTGAATCGACAAACAAGCCTGTATGTATCAGACACATAAGCGCCACAACATACGCCACTTTCTCAACTCGGGGGCATGCCCGGACAAAGATACTGTATTTTTTTGAAACAAAGCAACTTTCCAACAAAAAACCGATTTCCCGATCAAACGCATCCCATCTCCCCCATCCTACTAAAAAAAATTCACCAACCACATGAAAGCCGGGTAAAGAGATTTGAATGTAACGACGCAACCTTTTCATAGCTCAGGAACCGTACCCGGTCCTTGATAGGGGAATAAATGGAATAACCCAGCTTATCAAAAAACTCGTTCTCACGGTGCTTGTCAGCTACTATGAAAAATGAAGAAAAGAAATCCTGTAACTCATAGAATTTCAATAGGGAACTTTTTATGTCAGTCGTATGCTCCACCTCATAAAAATGTGTGGGCATTTGCCTTGCGTTAAACCAAATGACATCCACTGTTCTTGCCTTGCGCAACAAATGCTCATAAGTAAAACTCGGGAGCACTGTCATGTTTGAAACCTCTCCAAGCTCCTTCTCAAGGAAACGTCGATGCTTATCCTGGGCGGGTACAAAGGTGGTGCACCCCTGTAGTTTCCCAATTTCAACTAAGAGGCCCTGATAGTAAGCATGACTAAACTGCTCAACACTTTTGGGATTATCCGGTTGCAAGTTAAGATTTTCAAGGACACGTTCCTTAACCTCCGTCAAAGCCCAAAGTCCCGGCTTAATTTTGAAAATATGAACACTATTCTGCACAATGCGTCTTACAGATGCCTCAGGTGTTTTAGTCCTCCATCCGTTGAAGTCTAACACCTCGTTGAGGCGGCGCAGTGTGGCATATCCTCCCTGAGCTCTCAGGGCAGTGATTACTTGTGCCTCTTGAGTCATGCTGTTTTTTGACATTATTTCCTTGACAAATAACTATATAATGAAGTTTCACAACAAAGATACATAAAAAAGCACTATTTTTTTATGTACCTTTGCGGATATGTTGAAGTTGATTGCGACGTTGGTGATGGCGGCGGGGGCGGTGGCAATGCTGGCGCTGCCGGCTCAGGGGCGCGGGCGCGCTGCCGGGCGTGTGGCCGTTGGGGCCGAGAGGGATGATGCGTGGGGACCTCTGTTGCAGGGTCGCAAGGTTGCCTTTTTGGGGAACCACACGAGCGTGGCTGACTCAGTAACGCATACTGTCGACTATATGTTGGCACACGACGTTGATGTGCGGGTGTTGCTGTCTCCCGAACATGGGTTTCGCGGTACCGCCGATGCCGGGGAGGGGGATGCTGCGGGTGTTGACCGCTCCACAGGGCTACCCTTGGTGCCTCTGTATGGCAAAAACCGCATGGCAGCACTGGCTAATGCCCTGAAGGGGATGGATGTGCTGGTGGTGGATATGCAAGATGTCGGCGCGCGTTTCTACACTTACCACATCACCATGCTTGAGGCCATGGAGGAGGCTGCCCGACAGGGGGTGGATGTAGTGGTGTTTGACCGTCCCAATCCCTTGGGGATGGTTGTTGACGGCCCCATGCTGAAGCCGGAGTTTAAGTCAGGGGTCGGCCGAATACCCGTGCCGGCTATCCACGGCCTGACAATGGGTGAAATCGCCTCAATGGCTAAGGGGGAGGGGTGGTTCCCCAACGCCGAGAAGTGCCGCCTGACGGTAATCACCGCCGACGGCTACCGCCACTCAAAACGTTATACGCTGCCGGTGCGGCCCTCGCCCAACCTACCCTCTATGCAGGCTATTTACCTGTATCCCGGGCTATGCCTTTTTGAGGGCACACCCGTTAGTGTGGGGCGCGGCACCAACTTCCCCTTCCAGGTTTTTGGGCACCCGCAGATGCAGGGGTATCTTTTCAGCTTCACGCCCCAACCGATGCCGGGGGCCACAAACCCGCCCCTGAAAGGGCAGCTGTGCCATGGCGCCGACCTGCGCGGAGTCGACCCTGACAGCATCATCGCCAAGGGGTTCAACGTTGAGTATGTGATTGAGGCATGGAACGCCATGGGGCGGCCCGAGGGGTTCTTCAACCGCTTCTTCAACCTGTTGGCGGGGAGCGACACCCTGGCCAAACAGATTAAACAGGGGATGTCGGCCGAAGAGATTCGCCGTTCATGGCAACCTGAGCTTTCAGCCTACCGCAAGCTGCGTGAAAAATACCTGTTATACCCTGACTAATCACCTTCTTACACATAAACATACTTTTGCATGACACCATTGCTTGCCATACTTGTCCTAACCCTATACTTTGCCGCCATGCTGCTTTTGGGGTGGCTCAGCGCCCGCAAGGGGCGCGGTAACTTCTTCACCGGCGGGGGTAACACCTCATCGCCCATCGTTGCCGTTGCCATGATCGGGGCAGCCATCTCGGGCGTGACGTTTGTATCGGTCCCCGGCATGGTGGTGAGCAAGGGGCTCAGCTACCTGCAGATGACCCTCGGGTTTGTAGTGGGGTATTGGGTGATAGCACGCGTGCTTATTCCGCTGTTTTTCAAGCACAAGGTTGTGTCAATATACTCATACCTCAACAACCGCTTCGGCCTGACGGCTTACCGGTCAGGGGCATGGCTCTTTTTCATCAGCAAATTGACGGGAGCCGGTGTGCGGTTTCTGGTGGTCTGCCTGGTTCTGCAGGGGTTGGTGTTCGCCCCCTTAGGGTTGCCGTTTGAGATTGCCGTTGGGGTGTCTGTGGCACTGATATGGCTGTACACGCGTGCCGGCGGCGTCAATGCCGTGGTGTGGACCGATGTGCTGCGCACGGTATGCCTGGTGGGCTCGGTGGTGTTAGCCATAATCTTCATTGCCAAGGCTTTGGGAATGGGCATGGGTGACACTGTTAAGGCCGTTGCCAACCACCCTTCATCCCGGGTATTCTTTTTTGACGACCCCACCTCAGGCCTCTACTTCTGGAAACAGTTTGTTGCCGGGGTATTCCTGGCGGTAGCCATGACCGGGCTGGACCAGGACATGATGCAGCGCACCCTCACCTGCGCCGACGCCCGGGGTGCCGGCCGCTCAATGATTCGCGGCGGTGTCATGCAGATGTTCGTCATCGGGCTGTTCCTGATATTAGGCATCATGCTGACGATGTATGTCGAGCAAACCCCGGGGATTGAGATGCCCGAGCGCACTGATGAGCTTTTCTCCCTTGTAGCCAACTCCCCGGCCATGCCCGTGGTAGTGGGGATAGTATTCCTGTTGGGGCTGGTGTCGGCAGCCTACTCGGCAGCGGGGTCAGCCTTGACATCGCTCACCACCTCCTTCACCATCGACATCCTGGGACACTCGCCACAGGGGGCGGCAAAATACCGTGGCCGCATACATGCTGCCATGGGTTTGCTGATGGGCCTCTTCATCATAGTCTTCTACCGCATAACCTCTCTTGACGCCATCTCGGCAGTGTACACCTTGGCGTCATATACCTACGGCCCCCTGTTGGGGCTCTTTGCCTTTGGCATGTTCACCCGTCGCCGTGTGGTTGCCGCCGCCGTGCCGGTGGTGTGCATTGTGGCACCGGCCGCCTCGGGCGTGATACAGTGGTGGCTTCAGGGGCACGGCTATCAGTTAGGGTTTGAGCTGTTGCTGCTCAACGCATTGCTCACCGTGGGCGGGCTGGCACTTGCCTCACGAGCCGCCAAGCCCCTTCCCGTTGCCGAGGCCCCAAATTAACTCCACCAAACTGCAATGGCACGCAATCTTCTTTCAAAATATGTATGGCTGGTTGACACCCTACGCCGCCACGGGGGTCTCACCCTGAAGCAAATCAACGAGAAGTGGAAAGAGTCGCCGCTGTGTGACGATGGCTCAGAGATCTCACGGCGCACCCTGTACAACTATCGCCAGGCCATCTCAGACCTCTTCAAGATAGACATTGAGTGCAACACCTCAACCTTTGAGTATCGCCTTGGCGACACACCTGCTGATGTTGACCGCATCACCGACTGGCTGATGAACTCAGCTGCCGTCAGCGATGTAGTGGCCGGTGCGCGGGATGTCGCCTCACGCATCCTCATCGAGGATGTGCCGTCGGCGCGCATACACCTTGCCACCATCATCAACGCCATGAAGCAGGGCCGCATGATACGTTTTGATTATCACTCATACACGCGCCCGCTGCCAAAGACGGGTATTTTGCTGTCGCCCTACTTCCTGAAAATCTTCAGGCAGCGTTGGTATGTCACGGGCCCGGTACACCCCGACCAAAAGCTGAGGACCTATGCGCTGGACCGCATGGCCCGGGCCGTCATCACCGACCGCCCCTTTGTTGTCCCCGACGATTTTGACCCGCGCCAATATACGCGTGATGCCTACGGCATAATTTTTGACGAGGGGGTGACGCATGACGTGCTGCTGCGTGTTGACGCCCGGCTGGCCAAGTACCTGCGTGCGCTGCCGCTGCACCCCTCACAGCGCGAGGAAATCAATGACGGGTACTCACTGATGTACCTGCATGTGCGCACCACCGACGACTTTGTTCAGGAGCTGTTGCGCCTGGGCCCGCAGGTGACGGTTTTGCGCCCCGCAGAGCTGCGCACACGCGTGATGCACGCCCTGCAGGCAACCCTCGCCAACTATGACGGGCACCCGGCCCAGGCCGATGCCACATACGGCAAACGGGGTTGTGAGTGAGTTAATTTTTGCTTACATTTGTGGCCGACATGTCACCTATGGAAACAAGTGTGCAACAGCCGATTCACAACCGGGAAGCGTCCGGCAAACGGACGTCATGGCTTGGCTACACCCTTAAGTATGTGGTGCCGTTGGTCATCACCGTGGGGCTGTGCTGGCTGCTGCTGCATGACGTGGATGTAAAGCAGATGATGCACATCATATCCACGGAATGCGACTTTGCGTGGATAGCTGCGGCATTGGCGGTGTCAATCATCAGCCACGTGGTGCGCGCCGCCCGGTGGCAACTGCAGCTCAATGCCCTTGATGTGCGGCCGGGCCTGTGGGTGCTCACCCTCAGCATCTTCGGCACATACGCCGTCAACCTTGTCTTTCCGCGTCTGGGGGAGGTATGGCGCACCGGCTGGATTGCAAAGCGGCAGGACGCCCCCTTCAGCAAGGTATTCGGCTCAATGGTGGCCGACCGCCTCACCGACACCCTGACGGTGGCCCTGCTGGTGGTGCTGACGTTTATACTTGCCGCCAAACAGATGCTTGCCTATCTGGGTGTACAGAACAATGATGCCTCCTCAAGCCTGTTATCCTCCCCCTGGGTGTGGCTGGCCGTTATCCTAATTATAATTGTGGGGGTGATAGTGGTGCGCAAAACGCGCCACACGGCTGTGATGCAACGCACCAAAAAGCTTCTTGAGGGACTGTGGCAGGGGTTTGCCATTGTGCTACACATGCCCGGCCGCCTGCGCTTTCTGCTGCTGACGGTGGCTCTGTACGGCTGCTACTTCTTGCAGCTGTATCTGGCATTCTTCGCTTTCCCCCAGACCGCCCTGGTGGTTGAACGCCACGGGGCGACGGCTGTCCTTGTGTGCTTTGTATTGTCATCCTTGGCGATGGCTGTGCCGTCAAACGGCGGGTTAGGGCCTTGGCAATGGTCGATAGTCTTTGGCCTGAGCCTGTACTCTGCGGGCCAACCCCTCCTCACCCAAGACTATGCCGCCGCCTTTGCCAACCTGGTGATGGGCATGCAAACCCTATTGCTTATCCTGTTGGGTATTTTCACCTTTATTTGTATAGCGTTGCAGAAGAGAAAGAGTCCCCAACCCGCCAAAAACCTATCCTCCACCCTTGACCTATGAAATTTGACCAAAAACCGGACAATTTTACCAACGACACTGCCGACGAGCAGAAACATTCCACCGATGTGCCCGTTGTGCATGAAGGCCACCACCGTGAGGAGCCTGAGAACAAAGACGCCACTCAACCGGCCAAGAAGCACCATTTCTTCGGGATGCCCAAGTGGACATGGTACACCATACTGGTTTGCATAGTGGTGTTGTTTGTGGCTTTCTGGCTGCGCTATCTGCACCCCTCGGCAACCGACAATGTGCAGACCGGCTACATCACAAACATTGAAAAACGGGGAATCATCTTCCATACCGGCGAGGGGGATATGGCCGTGCAAATGAACTATGCCGACTCAACGCGCACCTATCAGCGCAACTTCAACTTCTCGGTTAACAACCCCGTGGTGTTCCAAGACCTGCAGAAGCTCAAGGACTCGGGAGAACTCGTCAGGATACACTACAAGACCTACGACGGGACGTTGCCCTGGCGCGGCTCCTCCACCAATATCGTCACCTCGGTCAGCATCGTCTCTCAGCCCTGAGCGGGGCGTGTTACAATTAGGCCCTTACCACATCAGCACATACCAACCTCACCAATCCATACTGAACGTTTTGAACCAGACAGCCCAATTCTTCAACAGTGTAGCCCGCGACTGGGACTCGCAGGCCAAAGTCTCTGACGCCAAGGTGCGCCATATTGTGGAAAGCGCCGGCGTGCGTCGCGGCGACTCAGTGCTCGACATCGGCACCGGCACGGGCATTCTGCTTCCTGAGCTTGCCCGCACCGTGGGACACTTCGGGCGCATCGACGCCCTGGACTTCGCCAGCGAGATGCTGTCTGTGGCGCATGAGAAACATGCCGGCCTGCCCCTGCCCGTGCAGTTCCTCCTGGCCGACATCGAGAATGACAACATACACAACCTCTACGACTCCATAATACTGTACAACGTGATGCCCTACCTGCAGCATCCCCTGCAGACGGTGTTGCGCCTGTACTCCTCAAACCTCGCCGGCGGCGGCTCACTGACGATAGCCCACAGCCAGAGCCGTGAGGAGGTCAACAAGCTTGCCAACGGGCGCCACATCCCCACGCGTGAGCTTCCCCCGGCGGCCGCCTTCGCCTCACGCATCGCCGATGCGGGCTTCCACGTAGAGTACGTTGAGGATACCCCAGAGGCATACATCATCCGCGTGATGCGCCACTAAACCACCCGTAGCCCACAAAGAGTAAGAATAAAAACAGGTCTTTTATTTGCAGATTATAAATTAGACCAAGTTGTTGATTTCATCAGAGCTTTTTAGTTGACCCTAAGGTCCGGAATATTTTTTAGCTTGATGACATCAACGTGAATCAGAGCCGGACTAAAGCGTCCCTAAGTTCACCGGCTCTGATTCCTTTTTTCTGACAATTTTTAAATAATTTGCAGGTATTTTGGAATGTTTTCGTATTTTTACAAAAATTTTTTTATTAAAAACAAAAAGTTATGATTTGTAAGATATGGGGGTTTGTGAGTGTAATGTGTATGGCTCTGCTGTGCGCTTGCAGCAGTGATGAGCCCGTTAACAAACCCGAGCAGGAAGAGAACAAGACACCCGTTGTAACACCCCTGAAACATGGCGTGCTGTTGGGCCAATGGCAAGGATCGCGTTACGTCGTTACCGGCGACACTTACGTCAGGGAGTCTCTCAGAAGTGAGGAACTATATATCGACTTTTTCGACAAAAATATGGGCACAATGACATATAAAGGGGTAGAGGGGAAGGTATCATACTCTTTCACTTACAATATTAATGGCAACAACGTTGAATGTCTTTGCAACCCCGTTGATGCGCCCGAGGAGGAGTCCCTTGTTCTTAACCTGAAGTATGACGGTAAATATCTCCAGGTAACTACCCCGGGACTTGACACCTTTGTGGTCTCGAAGGATTATTGTGCATGCACCGACAGGTATGGCAATGTCATCAAGGATAATGATAAGTATTTGTACCGGATATGGATCCATGAAAACGGCAAAAATATTATGGACCTAAGGAACATGTTGAACATTCAACTAAAAGAGGCGGGGACCAAAAAATACAATTTTGTTAAAAAAACGGGAAAACTGCGTTGGGAGGGGGAATGGATTAGTTATTACAACAACATAATTTTTATAAATTCATTTGAGTATATTGAAGATTACTCCAAGCCCTTTGATCTAATATACGATGCGCGATTCCGTGTAATTGAGCTGACTGAGGATAAATTGGTTCTTTCATCGTCAACCCTTGACACCTACTACCCCGGTGATGAGTCTGACCTTCCGCAGATAACCGACGTCATGGAGGTACTGACGTTCCCCACAAAATGGAAATGCAAAACACGGTCGCTGGTGTTCAACGAAGACCATACGTGCCAACTAACCCTTGACAATGCCTATAAGGCAACCGGCACCTACAAAATTGATGGCGACAAACTGCACTTTGAGTTTGACCGGGTAGAGGTTGAGGGAAGCGATGACCCGATTGAAGGGTTTGTTAACAATCAACCCCGAAAGGTAACTTGCACATTATTCATCAGTAAGTTGGATAAAATACAAATTGACTTCCCGTCATTGGGCAACTTGTCATTCTACCCCCTCAGAGATACTCGCTGGGAGTTAGGGTGGTAAACAAAACCGGCATAAACAATTGACGGCCAAAGCCTTACTCGCTCAGGGATAATACCCGAAGGGACGCAAGGCTCGTGTAATGAGGTTCAAATAAGGTGATCAAAAAAAATCAGGTGTGTCATAGCGTATTTAAGGTTACACCTCCATACCAACACAATGGGTACTGTTCGACCAATAAATTGGTCGTAATCTCAACACATTATCCTTTACCGTGGGTTTCGCCCACGGCTACGCTCTTGCACCACTACGTGGTGCGCTAACGTGTGCACAATCCTCCGCATTGCAACCGCGTTAGCGGTTGAATTTCGTAGCCGTGGGCGAAAGCCCACGGTATGCGTAATTGAAAGAAACCGACCAATTTATTGGTCGAACAGTACCAGCCCCTCACACGCTTGTGGCAAATTTGCCGCGGGATGCGGACGTTTCCCCGGGGCGGACGGCGGACGCACGGGGCATGCGTCCGTACGTTCGCGGTAGCCTTATGTTCTATAAATTTTTGGCGATGAGGACGTTAACCACTGCCGTGGCTTCGAGGGCGGCAACCCTCGCGGTTGGCTAACGCGACTATAATATTGGCGTGGTGAACATGGGAGGGACGGGAGGGGCCTTTTAACATATTTTTGTGTTTTTGCGGTAATAAGGATATTTTTTAACTATCTTTCACTATTGCGCCGTAAATTTTGTAATCTTTCACAATTTTTAAGCCGTTTTTCTGCGCATAATCTTTCCCGTTTCAGAAAAACGACGTAATTTTGACCGCTGTTTCCCCCAAATAGGACAGTCGCCGTTTTACCCGTCGGCATCCCTTTTGAATTACGGTGGGAGACGCCATGTTTCTGACAATATATAAACCAAAACTTTATTTCTACTCAAAAATCATGAGCAAATCTGACGTTAAGCCCGCAACGGGCAAACTCGGTGTGATGGTAGTAGGCCTCGGTGCCGTTTCTTCCACCTTCATTACCGGCGTCCTGATGGCACGCAAAGGTCTTGCAAAACCTATTGGCTCCATGACCCAATATGACAAAATACGTGTTGGAGAGGGTGCCGACAAAAAATATCTGAAATATGACGAGATTGTCCCCATGGCAAAACTTGACGATATTGTGTTTGCCGCCTGGGACGTTTATCCCGTTAACGCATACGAGAGTGCCATCAACTCAGAGGTACTCAAAGAGAAGGACATCGAGCCCGTACGTGATGAGCTTGAGAAAATCCAGGCCCTGCCCGCCGCATTTGACAAGAACTATGCCAAACGCCTTGACGGTGACAACGTCAAGCAGGTTAAGGACCGCTGGGACATGACCGAGCAGATTCGCGAGGACATCCGCCGCTTCAAGAAGGAGACCGGCGTTGACCGCGTGGTTGTTCTGTGGGCCGCCTCAACTGAGATCTACGTTCCCGTTGACGAGAAGATTCACGGCTCACTTGAGGCCCTTGAGGCTGCCATGAAGGCTGACGACAAAGAGCATATTGCCCCGTCAATGTGCTATGCCTACGCAGCCCTCAAAGAGGGTGCCCCCTTCATCATGGGTGCCCCCAACACCACCGTTGACATCCCCGCCATGTGGGAGCTCGCCGAGCAAACCAAGATGCCCATCGCCGGTAAGGACTTCAAGACCGGTCAGACACTGGTGAAGAGCGGTTTCGCACCCATCATCGGTACCCGTTGCCTTGGCCTCTCAGGCTGGTTCTCAACCAACATCCTCGGCAACCGCGACGGTCTGGTGCTCGACGAGCCCGCCAACTTCCGCACCAAGGAGGTTTC
>CAYMNF010000032.1:0-23503 GCA_964391735.1 uncultured Bacteroides sp.
AATTTTCATCATGCCCGTTGATTTTTAGAGTAAAAAAATTTATTTTTGCCACAATGATACGCAACACCCCCCTTGTCATCACCATAGGTCGGCAGTTCGGCTCGGGCGGCCGTGAAATCGGGCAAGCCCTTGCCAAGCGTCTGGGCATAGAGTTCTATGACAAACGCCTGCTTGAGGAGGCCGCGCGGCATGCCGGCCTCAGCGACGAAATCTTTTCGCGACATGACGAAAAGTATCCTCGCTTTATCAACGGACTGTTCTCCTTTGCACAAGGCTTTCAGCCCGTCAGCACATTTATCTCACAGTCACCCGTCAGCGGCGACCGCGTGCAAGAGGCCCTGGGGGAATTCATCCGGCAATTGGGCGCGACACGCTCATGTGTCATTGTGGGGCGCACTGCAGATTATGCCCTGAAGAACCACCCCAACCTGTTGAATATATTTGTGCATGCCCCCAAAGATGTATGCGCAAAACGCATAATGGAGCGTGGGGATGCTCCAACCCTTGAGCGTGCGCGTGCGCTATCCGACAAAACCAACAGGCTGCGAGCCCAATACTACAACTTCTATACCGACAAGCGCTGGGGCGACTCGGCTTCATACGACCTTTCTCTTGACTCGTCAGCTCTTCCCGTTGAAAAGATAGTTGATATCATAGTAAATTACATTGAAATGCGTCAGGCCGCCCGGGAATGCTGACGGGGTGGCAGATTAAGATTAACGGCGTTGTACAGGGTGTTGGTTTCCGCCCGACGGTATGGCGCGTGGCGCATGAGCTCGGGGCCGTGGGCAACGTGTCAAACAATGCCTCAGGCGTACTTATCAACCTCTCCCTGCCCCCTCAAATATCACTCGAGACCTTTATCACCAGGCTAAAGGAATGCTGCCCGCCGATTGCCCGCATCGACAGCATTGACATAACCCCCTCCCCTCCCGTCTCTACCCAGGAATTTACCATCATTGAGAGTGAAGAGACGGCACAAAGCCGGGTAACGGATGTCAGCCCCGATGTCGCAATCTGTCCCCGGTGTATGGCAGATGTACATGCTCAAGGGAAAAGGCATCGATACTGGCTTACCAACTGCACCCTCTGCGGCCCGAGGTTCACCATAACCCGCCGGCTGCCATACGACCGGCCGCACACCACCATGCAACGGTTTGCCATGTGCGATGAGTGCATGGCTGAGTACACCAACCCGGCCGACCGGCGTTTCCATGCCCAGCCTATCGCATGCAATCACTGCGGACCGGCATATACCGATACTCCCGAGGCGCTGGCCCGTCGGCTTCAACAGGGGGAGATAATAATACTGAAGGGCGCCGGAGGATATAACCTGCTGTGCGATGCCACAAATGCGGCTACAGTCGAGGCCCTGAGGAGCCTGAAACACCGCCGGCGCAAACCCTTTGCCGTTATGGTGGCCGACACTGCCTCGGCTGCCGAGGTTGCATCCCTTAGCGACGCAGAATGCCGGGAGCTGCAATCATGGCGGAACACGATCGTTATCGTTGACTCAAAAGGGATGTTGCCTGACAGCGTTGCACCGGGGCTTACCACCATCGGCATCATGCTGCCCGGCATGGCTTTTCAACACGCTCTGGCTGCATCCGCAGGCCGCCCCCTGGTGCTAACAAGTGCCAACTTCCCCGGCTCCCCAATCATCAAGGATGACGAGGAGGCTGAAAGGTATGCCCGGGCATTCAACCTGCACCTCACCTCATATAACCGCGACATCGTCAACCGTGTGGATGACTCGGTGGTGCGAATAATTGACAAAAAACCCCGACTGTTGCGACAGGGCCGCGGATACACCCCACAGCCACTGCAAAACGTCCATAAGGGTGTTGACGGCATTATTGGCATGGGGGCCGATGTGGCCTCGCAATGGGCGTTCGGGCGTGGTAGCGACATTATCCCCTCACAGTTTATCGGGCATCTGCATACCGAGGGAGGGGAAGAATTTCTGCGCGAGTCGCTTGAAAACCTCTCCCGGCTGTACCGCCTGAAACCTCAGGTGGTGGTGACTGACCGTCACCCCGATTATGTCTCAACCTCCCTGGGAAAAGAGTTAGCTGCCCAACATGGGGCGCGCCTGCTGCATGTTTGGCATCATCACGCCCACGCCCTTGCCGTGATGGCTGAATACAAAATCACCGAACCCACGGCAGCCTTGGTTCTTGACGGAACAGGATTGGGTGAAAACGGCACAATTTGGGGCTGCGAGTTGCTGGAGGCACGCACTGACGGGTTTTCGCGCCTGTGGCACGGCCCAAGTCTTGCAATGCCCGGCGGAGACTCGGCCGCAAAAGAACCGTGGCGAATGGCCATAAGCCTTGCAGAAAAACTTGACTTACCGCTGCCCCACGCCTTGGCTAATGAGATAGGTCAGGAGAGGTGTGACGTAGTAAAACGCATGATAAAAAGCGGTCTTAACTCACCGATCACAACTGGAGCGGGACGCCTTTGGGACGCGATGTCTGCATGGTTAGGCCTCACCTATTTTAACGGCTATGAGGCTGAGGCCCCGATTTTGCTGGAGGGGGTGGCAAGCCAATGGAAAGGGAACCTCCCCCGTGAGGATTCTCTGCAGGCTATATTAAATGACCATAACGCCGACACGGCTGCACGCGCAGCTCGTTTCCACGCTCTGTTTGCAGAGGATTGTGCCCGCGCCGTGCAAGCCTGTGGCGCCGACAGGGTGATTTTGACCGGCGGGGTATTCCAAAACCGGCTTTTCACACACTTATTGATACAAAAACTTAACACCCGGGGGATAAAGCACCTAATGCCTCAAACACTCCCGGCGGGTGACGGACAGATTGCCGTCGGCCAAATATATTTTGCTGCACACAATGCATGAACTATCACTTGCCGCCTCTGTGGCGGAGATCATAAAGCCAATAGTATCTCAACAACCCAACGACACCATCCTTTCGGCCGTTGAGGTTGAGGTGGGGACATTGGCAGGGGTTGAAATTGACACCTTCACCACGGCCCTGCACACCGTTTTGCAGGCTGAGGGGTTCACGCAAGCGCGGGTAGACATAACTGTAATACCCGGCGAGGCTACCTGTCTGGATTGCGAGACAACCTTCAAAACCGAACGGCGCAATGCCATCTGCCCTAAATGCGGGTCGGGCAAGTGCCTGACAGCCCGAGGCACCGAGCTGCGGGTCAGCGGCTTACGGTTTAAGACTCTTGAGGCGGATTTGAAGCGCATCCCCCGCTACCGGATGATGGATTGAGGTGCGCAAGCCGGGGACCCACAGCACCTCACCGTTGAAGGTGAGTACCCGCAGCTGTTTTTTGTCGTTCAAGGAGAGGTGCGCATCAGAGACGATGTCACTTACCAGCCGACTATGGCCACCCATGCCGAAGGGCTTGATGCGGTCACCGTGCCTCCAGGGGCGCAACTCCCACACACCGGGCATATCAGCCACCGACGCATCAACCCACAGGGTCCACGCATCTCGATTTGGCCTGAAATCCTTTGAGGGTATGCGGGTTACCTCAAGGGGCAAATCGCTCAAAAACCCGCTGAACGTGTTTTCTTCATCCTCCCGCAGTGGCAACAGCTCGCCACGATTCACAATCCATTTGCTTCCTGATGTATCGGTAAATATCCGCCCCGAGACATTTCTTTTTATTGCCTGTTCAATATCGGTGGACACAGAGGGGTTGAAACCCTTTGCGCGAATTGTCCGCCATAGGTCCCCGGACCCCTCAAGGCGGTCATCCTCCTCTGCCAAAATTTGCATCGAGCGTAACACGCCGTCCAAGGCTCCCGGCGATACCTGTCTAAGCGCCGGCAAAACGAAGTGCCGAATGCGGTTGCGGGTGTAACTGTCCTCCGCGTTGCTTGAGTCTTCAATATGGCTCAGGCCCTCCCGCTCCAAAAGGGCCTCAATGTCACTGCGCCACATCCCTAACAATGGTCGCTCAATAGCCCCGCGCAGTCGGCGCATTCCGCGCAGCCCGTGGGTGCCCGACCCGCGTATCAGATTCAGAAAAAACGTCTCAATTTGGTCATCGCGATTGTGCCCTACAGCAATGGTTTGGGCACCTACTTCTGCCCGCAACTCCTCAAACCACCCATATCGCAGTCGGCGGCAGGCCATTTCTATCGACTCTCCGGCAGCTTTGGCCTCCTCACGGGCATCGAATCTTTTTACTCGCAACGGGACCTGTAGCCGCAGGCACAGATCCTTGACAAAGGCCTGATCGCGGTCGCTCTCCTCTCCTCGCAGCCCAAAGTTGCAATGCGCGGCTATGCATTGTCGCCCCTCTTGCAACAGGGTCCACAAAAGGGCAACGGAGTCAGCGCCCCCACTTACCGCAACAATCGTTAGCCGGTCAGCAGACATCACTGTGTTACTGGATAGCGCGAATGGCCGCATTTCGGGCCTGCCGCAACGCCCGGCGTTCATTCTCAAGCCCCTGCTCAGCCTTCAGCAGCCTGTCGGCTACATCCTTGTCGGTGACATATTGGCGGCGCAGGGCCTCGACCTCCCGTTGGCGTTCATTGAACGAGTCCAACGTCTCACGCCACCGCCTCACTGCCGTCTTGGCCACAGTCGTTTCTTCAAGATACTCCGACTCAATACGCCGCCCGTCAGGCAGCACAATTGCCTCGCTGAGTTCAGGGTCCTCATGCGGGAAAGGCACGGTTATCTCAACGTCCTCCATGTCCACAATACGGGTTTGCTCCTCCGGCAAATCACCTCTTGCCACAGCGAGCAGGTCCGGGTCGTCGGCCGGGTGATTGATGCGGGTCTCTCCCGGCAACTTGTAGCGGAATATCGCCACGCTGTCAGGCCTCTCAGCCATCCCGCGGTCGGTAACCCACCACCCCTCGCCATTGGCCTCGTCAACAGCCAAAAGGAAGTCATTGGCCGGCGAATTGAAGGGCATACCCATGTTCAGGGGACGTAAAAACTCCCCGCTCACTGGGTCGCAACGCGTCATGAAAATATCAAGCCCGCCCAAGGACTGCGGTCCATCGGCACCAAAATACAATGTAACGCCGTCCTGCATCACAAAAGGTGTTGTGATGGTGGAGCCCACTTGCTCATCGGGGAACAACGACTTCAGCGTGACAAACTGCTCAGGGGCATCCCACCGGCCGTCAGACAGCTCGCGCGACACCATCAGGGCTGCACCCTCCCCTTCACTGTCATCCCACAGCACGGTACGGCCGTTGGGATACAAGTAAGCTGAGTTTTGCACATTGTCACTCTCAGGGGGCAACGGTATACCTAACTCCCTGAAAGTAATATCGTCAAGGAAAAGCGTGGATCCCAATTTTTGGTTCAAGAAGGGGGCTACTGCAGTGACATCAACTATATAGCGTTCCAGGATTTCAACCTCCTGGACCCTGTCAAGCATATTTATCCCCATCAGGGCGCGGGTGCGCAAATCATCGGGAGAGGGCAACGTGTCAGCAGCCCCGGCATTGAAAACCTTGGCATACTGGTCGGCCAGATTCAATGCGTCGTTGAACCGATATTCCTCAATTGCCCTGAGCGTCTCCGCCGCTTTCTGCGCCGGGTTGACTGCGGGTTTAGCGGCTTCTTTGGCACCCTTGGGGGGCGCGGCAAACAAAGGCATCGTCAACGCCACCATCAACGCCAATGCCCATCCCCTTGCTTTCATAGATACGTATCTGCCGGGTCCTTATTCTACAGTAACTGATTTTGCCAAATTGCGCGGCTGGTCAACATCGCACCCTTTATTGCGCGCGATGTAATAGGCCAACAATTGCAGGGGCACCGATGTAACAATCGGTGTCAGGCACTCGCTGACCTTGGGAACCTCCAGGCAGTAGTCTGCCAACTGGGCCATGGCGGTGTTGCCGTGGTTTATGATGGCGATGACGTGGCCGCCACGGCTCTTAACCTGCTGCACGTTGCTCACAATCTTCTCATACAGCGAATCTGACGGAGCGATAATCACCGTGGGCATGTCATGGTCAATAAGCGCAATGGGGCCATGCTTCATCTCGGCAGCGGGATAACCCTCAGCGTGGATATAGCTGATCTCCTTAAGCTTGAGGGCCCCCTCAAGCGCGGTGGGGTAATTGTATCCGCGACCGAGATACAAGAAGTTATGCGCGTAGGTGAATATGCGGCTCAGATCACGTATCTGACCGTCAAGTTTCAGCAACTCCTTGATAATCTCGGGGATACGCATCAGCTCCCCGGCAACCTTCTGTACTTGAGCCTGCGAGATGGTGCCGCGCAACTGGCCCATGCACAGGGCCAACAGTGTCAATACCGTCACCTGGCCGGTAAAGGCCTTGGTAGAGGCCACACCAATCTCGGGGCCAACATGGATATATGTACCTGAGTCGGTATTGCGCGGAATCGACGCGCCCACAACATTACATATGCCATATACAAAGGCACCCTTCTCACGGGCGAGCTGTATGGCTGCCAAGGTGTCGGCCGTTTCGCCACTCTGGGAAATTGCAATCACAACATCCTTGTCACAGATGCAGGGATTACTGTACCGGAATTCTGATGCATACTCAACCTCAACGGGCAGGTTGCATATATCCTGTATCAGGCGTTTGCCTATCAAGGCTGCGTGCCATGATGTACCGCACGCAACGATAACCACGCGCCCGGCATTGATAAACCGTTCCTTATTCTCAACCACGCCTGAGAGCACCACGCGCTTGCCGTCGTCCACGATGCGGCCGCGTATGCAGTCGCGCAACGTGTCGGGCTGCTCAAAAATCTCCTTGAGCATAAAGGTGTCATATCCGCCCTTCTCAAGTTGCTCAACCGACAGACGCAGGGTCTGCACATCCAGTTCGGGGTGTGAGTCGTCATCCATTGAAATAAGTTCGGGGGGCAGCCCGCGGCGTATTATCGCCATCTCATTGTCGCGCAGATACACAACCTTGTCGGTATATCCCACAATAGGGGTGGCATCTGAGGCTATAAAGGTCTCATCCTTGCCCAAACCTATCACCAGAGGGCTTGAGCGGCGGGCAACCACCATCAGGTCAGGATTGCCACGCTCGATAACAGCGATGGCGTAGGCACCGACAACCTCCTTCAACGCGCCGCGAACGGCCTCGGCCAGGGAGCAGTCATTCTGCTTGCGCACATAATCGACCAACTGTATCAATACCTCGGTATCCGTCTCGCTCTTGAAGACATATCCGTTGGCAATCAGAGCGTCGCGCAACACGGCATAGTTCTCGATGGTGCCATTGTGCACAATGGCCAAAGTATTATCATTGTTAACCTGCGGGTGTGCATTGATGTCATTGGGGACACCGTGGGTGGCCCAACGCGTATGTGCGATTCCAAGGGTGCCGTCAATGGGTTTGCCGGCTACCAATTCCTCCAGGTTCGATACCTTTCCGCGGCTCTTGTAGACATGCATATTGCCGTCATTATCCTCAATGGCTACACCTGAGCTGTCATACCCACGGTACTCCAAACGGTGCAGTCCGCCAATCAGAATATTGTAAGCTTGCCTGTTACCTAAGTATCCTACTATTCCACACATATCTAATGTTTTACTCTTATCTACTTAATTTACAACCCCTTACGGGCCGATTAACAATCTTACCTCAGATGCATTGTTTTCAAAACAATATAAGGTGTGCAAAATTACCAAATTTTTATGATTTATCGGCAATATCTAACAGATTTTAATTGTTCTTAACAACTACCTGTCATGATTCTCCGCTATGACGAAACCCCGGCGCAACCCTCCTGCGAAAGCCCCGCTCGCCCCCCTTAGGCGCGGGTTGCCCGCGGGGCGTTTGGCAGTCAGCCAAATTTTTACTTTATTTGCAAAAATTGAGTGCAATGACTATGAGATTGGTTTTTGTGGGAATAACTGCCGTGGCAGCTCTATGTTTTGCCGCATGCTCAGGCTCGGGTAAAAAATCTGCCGGCACCGAGACCCCCGACAGCGCAGCAGTAGCTGAGGCTGAGGTGGTGCCCGAGGAGAATGTCCCTTTAAGAAAATTGTCAACCGGCAGTCTGGCCCTGATTGAGTGGAAATCACTGGGGGACCCCGACTCGGTATCGGTCTTCTATATCGACACTCGGGGCGACTTGTGGGACACCAACGTTATGCGCATTGGCCGGCATTGGCGCAATGTGGCCGACACCGCTGCTATGACTGCCATGATTCCCGAAAACATCACCGACACCATGCGCATGGCTGTCAACCCGGAACTTTTCACCCCCGAGGCACGGCTGATACGCGCCAACATGATTCCGTTAGGCGAGTTGCGTGAGCGCGCCGCCGTGGCTGAGAAACGCCAGATTGACGAGGTTATCGGCCTGATAAAGGCTACTCTGGTTTCTTCCTTCCCCAACGACTTCTTTGCCGAGCCGCTAAAGGGTGTCTACGGCAAACGCACTCAAGCCGGCGGCATGGACCGGGTGTATTTGGCGGTGAAGCTGCCTGAGCTTGGTTCAGATGCTTGCGTAGACTACAGCACCCCAATCAAGGACTTCAAAATCAATGGAATAGACTTTGAGAGGGGGAAGGTGGCGTATACTTTCAAGTCGGTACTGCATAATGACTGTGACGGAAGTAACTATGTTGAGACCACCGACAACGAGGTATATGTTACGCGACAAGACGGGCGACTGCTCATTGCCAAATCTGCCGATGAGGGGTTTGTCATTCTCCCCTGAAACAGTTGACCGATACTGATTTAGTACAGCGAGATGAAGAGTAGGATACCGGTGGGGTTGCTAAGGTTGGCGGCATTGTTTGCGGCCACGGTGCTGCTGTTTATGCTGCAGCGCGCGGTCTTCTGCCTGATATACAAGGTGCCGGTATGGCCCTCTGAGTGGCACGGCCTGGCGATGGATTGCGCAATGGCGGCGTATGTGTCGGTGCTACCTGCTCTGTGGTTGGCGCTCTGCAATTTTGTCCGTAAGCCAAACCTTGTAAGGGGTTTCCTGAAAGGCTACCTTGCCGTAATAGCTTTCTTGACAGGGATAATTTTTGCCCTGGACACTGCCCTGTATCAACATTGGGGGTTCCGTCTGGACACGACACCTATATACTACTTCACCACCAGCCCCTCAGCGGCATGGGCCTCAGTGACAGCCTCACAAGCCGTGTGGGGGATTGCTGCCATCATCGTCTGGTCGGTTGCCAATTTTGCCGTTCTGTGGCTGGCAATGTTGTGGCGTTACACACCCGCCACCACCCGGCGCCGGGGATGGTGGTATATTGCCTTTGCCGCCCTGATGTTTATGCCCATACGCGGTGGGGTGACGGTCTCAACCATGAATCTGAGCCGCGCATATTACTGCGATGACCCCCGGCGCAACCATGCTGCTGTCAATCCGGCTTTCTCCCTGCTGTACTCCGCCATGCATGACAGCAACTTCGCCCAACAGTTTCGCTTGCTTGACGAGGAGGTTGCCCGGGCAACATTTGCCGATGTGCACCCCTCCCCCGCCCCGGCAGGCGCACTGGCATTGACCGACTCAACCCCGGACATCTACATAATCATCCTGGAGAGCTTTTCAAACCACCTTTTCCCCTCCTTGGGTGGCGAGGATATAGCCCCGGGGCTTGACTCGGTGGCACGTAACGGTGTGGTATGGGATAACTTCTATGCCACCGGGTACCGAACCGACAGGGCCATCCCGGCAATCCTGAGCGCCCTCCCCTCACAACCCACGGTCTCATTGTTGAAACACACCGAGAAGGCCGAGAAACTACCCTCACTGTCGCAGGAGCTGAAACGGCAGGGGGGATACCGCACCGAATACCTGTATGGTGGCGACATAAATTTTGCAAACACATTGGCCTATCTTGTCTCTGCCGGCTATGACCGCATAGTCAGCGACAAAGACTTCTCCGTGGGACAACGCCTCAGCAAATGGGGCGCGCATGACGACGTGCTGTTTGAGAAGGCCGCCGCCGGCATTCCCCGAGCCGGGGATGCTCCGCTGTTTGCGGTCATACAGACCCAATCCTCACATGAGCCCTTCAAGGTGCCCGTCACCAATCCCCGGTACGCCGACAACGAGCGCAAAAATGTATTTTGGTTTACCGACTCGGTGACCACCGGATTCCTGAACCGGTTAGCACGGCAATCCGTGCGCCCCTACCTGGTGGTCCTGGTGGCTGACCATTATGGCGTATGGCCCGTACGAGAGACTGTGCATGACATTGACCGCCGGCACCGCGTCCCCCTGATAATGACCGGCACGGCGTTGCCCGCCGAGGTACGCGGTGTGCGCCATGACGTTGGCTCACAACCGGATATCGCCCCCACGTTGATGGCTCTGTTAGGCCTAAAGGGGGACATGTTTATCTTCGGCAACAACCTTGCTGACCCTGCGGCTCCGCGACGTGCGTGGATGGCCGACCCTGACGAGGTTGCCGTGGTGGACGAAAACGGCAAAATCCTGAGGCTGAACATTGACCGACCGGCAAAGGATGCCGACCCGCGCGTCAAGGCTTACCTACAGACATTATATACCTACATCGGCAACCTTTAACCCCCATCCCCCCGACACTATGCTTGAGTGGCTGCAGCAGGTTGACACCTCAATTTTCCTGACCCTGAACGGGTTGCACACAACCTTTTTTGACCGGTTCATGATGCTTGCCACCGGCCGCTTCACGTGGATACCGTTTTACCTTGCCCTGGCTGCCATGCTCTGGCTGCGCTACGGGACAAAGCGCACGTTGCTGATTCTTGTATCAGTGGCTGTGGTCATTACCCTTGCCGACCAGGTTTGCGCCTCCTGGCTCAGGCCGATCTTTAAGCGACTGCGCCCGGCACACCCTGACAACCCCCTGTCGCCCCTGGTGCTTATAGTTGACGGATACCGCGGGGGCCACTACGGATTCCCCTCCAGCCACGGGGCAAATGCCTTTGCGCTGGCTCTGTTCCTGACACTTGTCTGTCGCCGGGCGTTGCTGACATGGACCCTGTATATATGGGCCGCATTGCATGTTTACACACGCATCTACCTGGGGGTGCACTACATCGGCGATATCACCGTGGGAGCAGTATTGGGCTCGGCAGTGGCCCTGCTGATTTACCTGCTTTATAAACGGCTGAGCCCCCGGGTACCTGCCACCCCACCCTCCCCGGCCCGAAAACCGGGATTTGAGCCCGCATGGATACCGTTGGGGGTGTTCGTAGCCGAGGTGCTGACGCTGGCCCTTATGAGCCTGTGACAGAACATTCTGTCACGTACAATATTAAGCCCTGACACACGTTTAATTTTATAAATACAAATTAAAGTCCTATATTTGACGACGTAAAATATTAAACCATACAATGAGAAAAACACTTTTTACCACACTTACAGGGATGTTAGCCCTTGTTTTGCCGGTGTTTGTAAACGCTGACGAGCTTACAGAACCCGCACACAAGGCCGCTCTTATCGAGGACTTTACGGGCATACATTGTTCAAACTGCCCGCGCGGTCACAGCATATCCGCCGGCATGCTTCAGGAACACTATGACGATGTTGTGGTCGTAGGCCTCCACACCGGCAGCTTTGCCCAGCCAATGCAGGGTGAACCGGACTTCCGCTTGGACGAGTGCGAGTCATACATGAACCGCTTCAACATCTCAAGCTTCCCCACGGCACTTGTAAACCGTGCCCCCTATAACAACAACTATACCCTTGGCACAAACCTGTGGGAGAAGGCCGCACGTATCCAGGTTGACCAAATCGCCGACGTGAACCTGCGCATTGACCGTGCTGAGTTTGACGTCAACACCCGCGTGCTTAAGGTTAAAATCAGCGGATGCTTCACTGCCGAGCCTCCCGTTGACCCCCTGATCACCATCTGGTTGACCCAAAGCGGCCTTTACGGCCCGCAAACGGGTGCCAACATGGGCAGCAACTACATGCATGAGCACGTCTTGCGCATGGTCCTCACCGACAAGTGGGGCGACGCACTGCCCGCCATAACCAAGGGTCAGGTCTTCACTTTTGAGAAAGACTTTGTGCTCCCCCAGTCTGTAAGGGAGATTCCTTTGACACCCGGCGAGCTTGAGCTGGTGGCTTTTGTCTCACAACAAAAGCGTGAGATTCTCAATGTCACCAAGGCACACCTCACCTATCCCGGCTACAACCCGGCCCCTGAGGTTCGCCTGCGCGCATCATTAGAGACTGTCCCCAACCGCTATGGCTGGAAGTTTATTGACATTCGCCTCACCAACCTCTCAAATCAGACAATCAATGATCTGGAACTGAACGTGGCTGAGAATCCTGCGTCAGGTGCCTCTCTGCGCCCCGAGGATGCACAACAATGGACCGGAGAAATCGCTCCGTACCACACCGCGGTTATCCGCCTGCCGATGAAGGCCGACACCGACCACACCGCCTACTCAATTGTCGCCACCAAGCTTAACGGCGCTGACGTCAAGTCCAACACCCTTACCGGCTCTTTCAGGGTAGTTAATGTTGAGTCACCGGTTAATCCCACCCTTGAGTTCAGCACCATGTCCACCACTCTTGGCCACACATGGAGCATCCTCGACGATGAGGGCAACACCGTGCAGACCTTTGGCCCGTATGACACCAATACCAAGACCTACAAACAAGTTGTAGGACCTCTGGAACCCGGGCGTATTTACTGCGTTGAGATACGTGACGACTGGGGCGGCAGCGTAAACCAAGGCGCAAAACTGTTAGGCGAGAGCAACAACCAGCTGCTTGAGATTCTTGGAGGATACTGCCCCGCAGTGCGCGGATTCTTCCGTGTTGCCGGAAATGTCGGTCTCGACGACGTTGAGGTGGCTGACCAGGATGTACTCCCGGCCTACTACGACCTCACCGGCCGCCGTGTTCTCAACCCCACCGCCGGTCAACTGCTGATACGCGTTGCCGGCAGCAAAGTCGAGAAGATTCTGTTCCGCTAATAACATTCCAACCCCCATACAACATGTTGAGGCTGTGCCATACAAAACGGGCACAGCCTCTCTTGTCGGCAGGCATTGCGTCCCCGACACCACGGCCGTGCGCAATAGGCCGGACAGTTTGGGGGCATGGAGGAAAATTTGTAACTTTGAGGACTAAAAATTATTGAAATGAAGAGGCTTTTCACAGTAATGCTCAGCCTGTTGGTGATGGCCATAAGCCTGCACGCTGCCGGCAAGGCTGAGATCGATTTTGAAAAAAGAGTTATTGACCTGGGGGTTATCTCAGCCGATGGCGGCAAGGTAACATTCAACTACCCCTTTGTCAACAAAGGGGCAGCCCCCCTCGTGATAATGTCGGTGAGCAACGGCGGGTGCGGTTGCACAAAGCCCTCCTACCCCAAAGCGCCGATAAAGCCCGGTGCCTCAGGGACCGTGAGCATCACCTTTGACCCCACGGGTAGGCGCGGCGAGCTCAATCGCACTGTCAAGGTGCGCACCAACGGTAACCCCGGCACGGTGCAACTGCGCTTCAAAGGCACTGTTGTCCCCGGGAAAAACAAGGATTAATCACTGACCATGCAAGGGGTGCAGACTATGCGCAAACTTTTGACGACTGTTATCTGCGGCGTGGCGGTATGGACCGGCCTAAAGGCTGCCCCGGTAATCGACTGGGTGCAGACAACCCACAACTTTGGCGCATTTGACGAGGCCCTGGGCGTTGTCAGTTGCGTATTCGAGGGGGTCAACACCGGCGACGAGCCCCTGGTGGTGTACTCAGCCCGCGCCAACTGCGGCTGTACAGTGCCGCATTATGACCGCCACCCGGTTGCCCCGGGGGACACCCTGCGCATCAATGTCGGCTACAACGCCGCCGGGCGCCCCGGCCACTTTGAGAAGACGGTAACCGTCAACTCAAATGCCGACCCGGGAAAGTGTGTCTTACGCATTGAGGGGACGGTAATCGGCTCAACCGAGACCCTGCGCACACGCTATCCCTTCTCAGACGGCAGCCTTAAGCTGAGACAAAACCACCTGAATTATGGCGAGGTCGCCAAGGGTAGCAGCCGCAGCCTGTACATTGAGGGTTATAACCAAAGCGATGAGCCGGTTGTGCCACGCATTGAGGGTGCCCCATCATATATTGATGTGACGGTAAAACCCGATGTGGTACCGCCCGGTGAGCCCTTCGTTCTCTCGACAATCTTCAGGGCATCAGCGTGCCAGCAGTGGGACGTGGTCACCGACTCCATTATCCTGGCGGCTCCCGATGGCTCACGCCTGCCCATTACAACCTTGGCTTCGGTTTATGATGACTTTCGGGATATCAACATCGACCCGTACGCCCCGCCGGCATTGAAAATTGACCCCGAAAAGATAGACCTGGGACGGATATCCCGCGCAGCCGACAACCGCCCCCTGCAATACACCGTGACTCTGCAGAACACCTCCCGCCGAAACGTGACTCTGCGGCGCGTGTACACCATTGCACCCGGGGTAACGGTCAAAATAAAAGGGGACAATGTTATCAAACCGGGTAAAAAGTGCAAACTGACGGTTGAAATCTCCCCCAAAGCGTATGCCGACAAAAACTATATTGATGCTAAAATATTGATTATAACCGACGACCCTACACGCCCGCGCAACATTGTGGAGGTGTTGGGCGAGGTTATCAATCAGTGACCACCATTGACACCATGAAAGCTAAAGATACAAAAAACAACGGCTTTATTGACCCGAACGCATTGGCCGGCACCCCTGTCTGCCCGATGAGCGCCGAGGAGGAGGCCGCACACCATGCCTCGAATGTCGAGCACCCTGAGAACAGCGCCGAGTATCAGGGGTTGACCGTAAACAGCGGGGTTGCCCAACCGCCGCAGGTAAACCCCTATCTGCGTCCGCGCCCTCGCCGCCCACTGCCCTCAGCCGCCGACCTTGTTGAGGGAATTCTGGCCGGAGACGTGGTGCGTCTGAGCCGCGCCGTGACGTTGGTTGAGAGTGTCAACCCCGCACACCGCGCCATTGCCCAGGAGGTTATCGAGAAGTGCCTCCCATACAGCGGCAACTCACGCCGCATAGGCATAACCGGTGTCCCCGGGGCCGGGAAATCAACCTCAATTGACGCCTTTGGATTGCACGTACTGCACAACCCGCAAAACAAACTGGCGGTGTTGGCCATCGACCCCTCGTCAGAACGCTCAAAGGGGTCAATCCTTGGGGATAAAACCCGCATGGAGAAACTTTCAATCGAGCCCCGGGCATTTATTCGCCCCAGCCCCTCAGCCGGCTCATTGGGCGGCGTTGCGCGCAAGACGCGTGAGACTATAATACTGTGCGAGGCAGCCGGGTACAACAATATTTTTGTCGAGACCGTGGGCGTGGGCCAGAGCGAAACAGCCGTGCACTCAATGGTTGACTTCTTCCTGCTGATACAGGTTGCCGGCACAGGCGACGAGCTACAGGGTATTAAGCGCGGCATCATGGAGATGGCCGACGGCATAGCCATCAACAAGGCCGACGGTGACAACGTGCAGCGCGCTCAGTTGGCGATGGCCCAGTTCCGCAACGCCCTGCATCTTTTCCCGTTGGGCGAGAGCGGTTGGAGCCCCGAGGTGCTGACCTATAGCGGATACTACGAGTTAGGCATCACCGAGCTCTGGGAGATGATTGACCGCTACTTCAAGCACGTCAAGGAGAACGGATACTTTGACCGCCGCCGCGCCGAACAGTCTCGCTATTGGATGTATGAGACCATCAACGAGCGCCTGCGCCAGTCATTCTATGACAACCCCGAGATTGCCGCCCGCCTGGCCGTGAATGAGCGCGCCGTCGGCAACAACACCATGAGCAGCTTTGCCGCCGCCCAGAATGCCCTTGACCTGTATTTTGGTCGCTCATAATTGTTTAACCCCTTAAACCCGTCATCCGTGGCTAAAAAAATTGCCGAGACTCCCCTGATGAAGCAGTACTTCGAGATGAAGAAGAAGCATCCCGATGCAATCCTGCTGTTTCGCGTGGGAGACTTTTACGAGACCTTTGCCGATGATGCCATACAGGCAAGCGAGATTCTTGGCATAACCTTAACGCGGCGTGCCAACGGCAGTGCCAGCCACGTTGAGTTGGCGGGGTTCCCCCACCATGCGCTTGATACCTACCTGCCCAAGTTGGTGCGTGCCGGCCGGCGCGTTGCCATCTGCGAGCAGCTTGAGGACCCCAAACTCACCAAAAAGATTGTAAAGCGCGGTATCACCGAGCTGGTGACACCCGGGGTGGTGATGGGTGACAACATTTTGCAGGGGCGCGAGAATAACTGGCTGTCGGCCGTACACTTTGGGCGCACGGCCATCGGCATCAGTTTTCTTGACATCTCCACGGGTGAGTTCCTTGCCGCCCAGGGCGATGTTGACCGCATAGGCAAGCTCCTTGAGTCCTTCGCCCCCAAGGAGGTACTGGTCATGACCGGGAACAAACGCCGCTTCACCGATACTTATCGCGGCACCTGGACAGTTTTTGAGCTTGACGACTGGGTGTTTACCCGTGAGGCCGGCCTCGAACGCCTGCTGCGACAAATGAATGCTGCCTCCCTCAAAGGGTTTGGCCTTGAAGGGATGACCGAGGCGGTGGTTGCCGCGGGGGCTGCCCTGCATTATCTTGACATAACGCAACACACCCGCACGGGCCACATCCTGAGCGTGAGACCCGTTGAGGATGAACGATATGTGCGGCTCGACAGGTTTACCGTGCGCAACCTTGAGCTGTTGTCGCCCATGGCTGAGGATGGCAAATCGCTGCTGTCGGTGATTGACCGCACGGTCACGCCGATGGGGGCGCGCCTGCTGCGCCGGTGGATGATGTTCCCCCTCAAGGATGTCAAAGCCATAAACGAGCGCCTGGATGTGGTGGAAAACTTCTTTAAGGAGCCCGACATGCATCGTGACCTCACAGCAAGTCTTGAGGGGGTCGGCGACCTTGAACGCCAGATGGGGCGCGTGGCAATGCGACGCGCCATGCCGCGTGAGCTCCAGCACCTGAAGCAGGCGTTGTTGGCACTTGCTCCCGTCAAGGAGATGATTCAGCAGAGCGAACGCCCGGCGTTGCAAGCACTGGCGCAGAGGTTAGACCCTTGCCGCGATGTGACTGATGATATTGAACGCACGCTGTTGCCTGACCCCGCCTCGTCACCCGCAAAAGGCCCGGTGATAGCACGAGGGGTTGACGCTGAATTAGACCGTTTACGCGACATTGCAGGCTCGGGAAAGGAGTACCTGATACAACTGCAGCGTCGCGAACAGGAACGCACCGGCATAACATCGCTCAAGGTCGGCTTCAACAACGTGTTCGGATACTACATTGAGGTCACCAATACCCACAAGGACAAGGTTCCGCCTGAATGGATTCGCAAGCAGACCCTGGTGAACGCCGAACGCTACATTACCCCTGAGTTGAAGGAGTATGAGAACCTGATTGTGGGTGCCCAGACAAAAATTGAGGTTATAGAGGCCCAACTTTATAACCGACTGGTTGCCCGCGTGGGCGAACATGTTGAGGCGATCCGCAGCAATGCCGAGGTTGCAGCCGTGCTTGATGTCCTCAGTGCCTTTGCCAACGTTGCTCGTGACAACCGGTATGTACGGCCCGTTGTTGACGACTCGCTGGACCTTGAGCTGGTTGAGGCGCGACACCCGGTCATTGAGCGTCAATTGCCTCCCGGCGAGACGTACGTGGCAAACACCCTGCGCATGTCTAATGCGGGCACTCAGATAATGATGATTACCGGACCGAACATGGCCGGTAAGTCAGCCCTTTTGCGCCAGACGGCCCTGAACGTCATCATGGCACAGATAGGCTGCTTCGTGGCTGCCGACTCGGCCCATATCGGGGTGGTTGACAAGGTCTTCACCCGCGTGGGGGCCTCTGACAATATCTCATCGGGGGAGTCCACCTTCATGGTTGAGATGACCGAGGCGGCATCTATCCTAAACAATATGTCACGCCGCTCACTCATAGTGTTTGACGAGTTGGGACGCGGAACCTCAACCTATGACGGCATCTCGATTGCACGCGCAATAGTCGAATATCTGCATGAGGCCCCGGGCATCAATCCCAAAACTTTGTTCGCGACACATTATCATGAGCTTAATGAGATGGAACAAAGCTTTTCGCGCATTGTCAACTACAGCATCTCGGTGAAAGAGATTGACGGCAAGGTTGTGTTCCTGCGCAAACTTGTCAAAGGGGGGTCTGAGCACTCCTTCGGGTTGCACGTAGCACAATTGGCGGGTATTCCCCGCAGCATTGTCAAGCGTGCCGAGAAGATTCTTAAGCACCTTGAGGCCAATGCCATGCAGGGTGCCCCGGGGAAGGTGGCTCCCATCGATGTGGACTCTGGTATGCAACTGTCTTTCTTTCAGCTTGAGGACCCCGTTCTCGAGAAGTTGCGGGACACCATCCTTGACCTGGACATCAACAACCTGACACCGCTTGAGGCCCTAACGCGCCTGCACGATGTGCGCTCAATATTGACCGGCAGGCCCGAATAAGGTCCTCCACCCCCCTATCATCACCCCCCCTTGCGCTTATGGCACAGTTATCTTCCCCACCCACGGCTGAACAATTTGCCGGGATACTGTTGGGGCAACTCCCCTTTGAGGCAACCCGCCAGCAACTACAGTTGGCGGCAGCCCTGGCACGCTTCTTCACCACCGGCCCGCAAGAGGGGATATTTATGCTCAACGGATATGCCGGAACGGGGAAGACCTCAATGGTCGGCGCTCTGGTAAAAGCCCTCAGGCACTATCGTGTACCCACTGTGTTGTTGGCACCGACGGGTCGTGCAGCAAAGGTGTTCGCAGCAATGGCATCAAAGAGTGCATACACCATCCACCGGCATATATACCGCATGCAGGGGGTCGATGGCGGCTTCAAGCTGGCACTGAACACCAAACCGGGCACGGTCTTTATTGTGGATGAGGCCTCAATGATTTCTGATGTAGCCTCAGAGATTACCGGGGCATCATTGCTGGATGACTTGCTGCAACATGTTTTCACCTCAGAGGGGTGCCGACTGGTGCTGTTGGGGGACACCGCACAGCTGCCTCCGGTGGGGACCTCCATGTCGCCGGCTTTGGACCTTGACCACCTGCGCGGATTCGGGTTGCCGGTGGTGCGCGCGGGCATGACCGCCACCGTGCGACAGGCTGCTGACTCAGGGATTCTGATGAACGCCACACGCCTGCGTCTGATGATGTCCAAGGAGGGTGAACTTCCCCCACCGCGAATCTCGGCAGGAGACTTCCCCGATATTATCGAGGTTAATACGTATGACCTGACCGAGGTCCTTTCCAATGCCTACCATAGGGACGGCATTGACAACACCATCCTGATAACGCGCACAAATTATGCCGCCACGCAGGCCAACATTGCCATTCGCAAAGGTGTGTTGGATTATGAGGCGGAATTGGTCAACGGCGAAAGGCTGATGGTGGTGAAAAACAACTATGCGGTAACTCGTGGGGTCCCCGGGGTGGACTTTATTGCCAATGGCGATGCACTGACGGTGCGCGAGATTTTCGGCACGGAGACCCTCTACGGCATGCGGTTTGCCGATGTGTGCGTGTCCCTGTCTGATGACCCCGATGCCACCGAGATACGGTGCAAAATCCTGCTGGATGCCCTGACGTCAAACAGCCCGGCGGCAGACCCCGCACGATGGCAGGCGTTCAGAGAGCAGATGGTGGCTGCCCTTGGCCCGGAGGCATCGCGTGGAACGATAGCGGCCATGATGCGGCAGGACCCCTACATAAACGCTCTGCAGGTAAAATATGCCTATGCCGTTACGTGCCACAAGGCACAAGGCGGCCAGTGGGTCAATGTTTTTATGGATCGCAGCACTTTGCAGCCGCTGCCCGGGGAGCCCGTCAAGGACACATACCGCTGGGTTTACACCGCCGTTACGCGTGCCACCAAACGGCTTTATATGGTAAGTCCTGAATAAGAGGCGTTTACGGCTGCTCAATAGGTAAACAGTGGAGGCAGAAAAGCATCAGGGATGTGGGTAACCTCATAATCCTCAGGGGTCCCCACCACTGCCACGATGTCAAACTGGGGACGCCACGGCACACCCGCAATCTGCAGATAGGTGTTTGCAGCACGCGCCAGGCGGCGTTTCTTCACCTCGGTGATGGCATCCAAAGGGTCAGAAAGGGGCGAACGGCGGGTCTTGACCTCAACAAAAGCTATTGAGGTGCCCAATTGCGCAATGATGTCGATCTCCACGCCCCCTACCCGCTCATTGGTTGCCAAGATGGCGTGCCCGTACTTCACCAGATAATCCCGGGCTACCTCCTCGCCCCACTTCCCAAGGTCATTATGCTGTGCCATACGGCAAATTTCGTAAAACTAACCCACATGCGCAACCCCCACAGTATGAGCACTGCGGGCCGTTTTTCGCATGGTGGAATTTGGGAAAAATAGTTACCTTTGCATTTCGAATGGCGAACGTCACGCTGACAAAGATTCGGCACGGGTTGTCCGCGCTCATTCCGCTTGCTGTCGGGTTGATATGCTCGGCGGTAGGCGTTGGTATGCCCTCGGGTCAGACACCCCCGGGGGTGCAGTTGTGGGACACCGTGGCGATGCCCTATGGGCTCATCGACTCCCTTGACAACGTCATTGACTCGGCCTACATGGCTGACTCCCTCAATACCGGGCGACTGGGGCGCTCAGCCTCCCGACACCGTGTCAGCGTCCAGAAAGACCTCTCAGACAGCACTCCCCGCGCAACCTTCATCCGGGAAAAGGCTGACCTTGACCATGTGGTGACCTTCAGCGCCACAGACTCGATGGTGCTGGTGGGGAACAACGATGCACGCATGTATGGCGAGTCAAAGGTAACATACGGCGACATTGAGCTGCAGGCCAACAGTATAGAGATGGACACCCGCACCTCTGAGGTCTATGCCGTTGGCGTCCCCGACTCAACCGGCACCGCTGTGGGCACACCGGTGTTTAAAGACGGGGACACCGACTATGAGTCGCAAACCATGCGCTATAACTTCAAAACCGGCAAAGGGTTTATCACCGATGTTATTACGCAACAGGGCGAGGGATACCTGACGGGCGGACAGACCAAAAAGGTTGAGGACAACACCTTCTATGTTGAGAACGGCCGGTATACTACCTGCGACAACCACGAGCATCCTCACTTCTGGTTACAATTAACCAAGGCAAAAGTTCGCCCGGGGCATGATGTTGTCAGCGGGCCGGCCTACATGGTGCTTGAGGGGCTGCCGCTGCCGCTGGCAGTACCTTTCGGCTACTTCCCCTTCAGTGAGCGATATGCCTCGGGTATCATCGTGCCCACTTTTGGCGACGACTATCGCCGCGGTTTTTACCTCTCTGACGGCGGATATTACTTTGCCATCAACGACAACATTGACCTTGCGCTGACGGGTGAAATCTACACCAAGGGGTCATGGGGTGTGCGCGCACAGTCAACCTACAACAAACGCTACAAGTTCAACGGCTCCTTCAACCTCTCCTACATCACCACCATTTATGGCGACAAGGGGATGCCAGACTATTCCAAGCAAACCAACTTCCAGGTGCTGTGGAACCACACCCAGGATGCCAAGGCCAACCCCAACCTAAACTTTTCAGCCTCGGTAAACTACACCACATCGGGCTACACCCGCAACGACCTTAACAGCTACTATTCAAACGCGTTCACCGAGAACACCAAGTCATCAACCATCAACCTAACCTGGCGTCCTCCGGGCAGTAAGTGGAGCCTCTCAGCCAACACCAACATCACCCAGCGCACCCAGGACTCCACCCTGGCGGTTTCTTTCCCCAACATCACCGCCTCACTAAGCCAAATCCAGCCCTTCAAGCGCAAAAACGCCGTGGGTGCCGAGCGCTGGTATGAGAAGATTCGCCTGTCCTACACCGGCCAATTTTCAAACAGCCTCACGGCCCGTCAGGACCAGTTTTTCCACAAGAGCCTGATTAAGGACTGGCGCAACGGCTTCAAGCACTATCTGCCGATTTCAGCCACCTTCACGGCCTTTCAGTACTTCAACATCACCCCGGCCATAACCTTTAATGACCGCATGTACACCAACAAGGTGCGTCGGCAATGGGACCCCAACCTCTCAGCCGAGGTGCAAGACACTACATACGGTTTCTACAACTCCTTTGACTTTAATGCCTCAATATCGATTGACACCAAGCTATACGGTTTCTATAAACCGCTGCCCTTCCTGGGGGACAAGGTACGCATGATACGTCACGTCTTTACCCCCTCGGTATCCTTCAACGGCTCGCCTGACTTCAGCGACCCTTTCTGGGGCAGCTATGGCCAACTGCAGTATACCGACCAAAACGGCAACCTCGTCAACCGCCGTTACAGCTACTTCCCCAACTCACTGTTCGGCGTGCCGGGACAGGGGAAAACCGGTGCCGTAACCCTCTCCCTTGCCAACAACGTGGAGATGAAAGTGCGCTCAGACAACGACTCGGTTCCTGACCGCAAAATCTCCCTCATCGAGAACCTGCAGCTGCAGCAAAGCTACAACTTTGCGGCCGACTCCCTGCGGTGGAGCAACCTCAATGCCAATCTGCTGCTGCGCCTCACCAAAAATTTCAACCTCAACCTCAGCACCACCTGGGATCCCTATACCTACGCCCTCTCCCCCTCGGGTACCCCCGTGCGCGTTGACCGCACCCGTCTGCAAGCCGGCAAAGGGTGGGTAAGGCTTTCCTCGGCCGGGACATCCTTCTCATACACCTTTAATAACGATACCTTCCGCCGCAATAAGAATAAAGACTCAAAGAACAACACGAGTGAGGCCCAAGAGTTTGCCGAAGAAACCTCAGACTTCTCCCAACGCACCCCGCAAACTAACCGAAACGAGAACAACGGGGATATGAAGATGGACGCCGATGGATACATGGAGTGGGAGGTGCCGTGGTCTCTCTCAGTAAATTACTCAATCGGGTATGCCTACGGGCGTTTTGACGTCGACAAAATGGAGTACAAGGGACGCGTAACCCAAAACCTTTCCTTCTCAGGGAACATACGTCCTACCCGCAACTGGGCCTTCAGCTTCTCGGCAAGCTACAACTTTGACACCCACAAGCTTGCATACATGAACTGCAACATCAGCCGAGACATGCACTGTTTTGCCATGTCAGCCAGCTTTATCCCCGTGGGCCCCTACAAGAGCTACAACTTCCATATCGCCATCAAGTCCTCCCTGCTCAGCGACATCAAGTACGACAAACGCTCATCCCTGTCCAACGGCGTCACCTGGTACTAATCCCCCGCACGTTCGCAAAGCGAACAACCCGGCCCCAAGATAAATAGTTAATATACAAAGCCTTCCCTTTTAGGGCCAAGACCCGGACGGACGGCGGACGCACGGGCTTAGCAACCGTTGCCGCTTTCGTAGAGAGATTTTGGGTGCTTTGCGCGTATTGTTCGACCAATAAATTGGTCGGGTTGGGGGCAACAAATACCGTGGGCTTTCGCCCACGGCTACGAAATTCAACCGCTAACGCGGTTGCAATGCGGCGGTTTGTGCACACGTCAGCGCACCACGTAGTGGTGCAAGAGCGTAG
>CAYMNF010000033.1:0-23326 GCA_964391735.1 uncultured Bacteroides sp.
TCCTGACAAATATAGGTATCTGCCCTCTATTATGCAACGCCAACCACCTTGACGTGGGTGAAAATTGCGCTAAATTGAGTAACTTTGCCGTTGATTGATAACAAAAATATGTCAGATACAAATCGAAAACTGCGCATAGGCATAACCCTGGGCGACCCCAACGGTGTCGGCCCTGAGGTTGTGATAAAGGCTTTGAATGACTCACGGATACTTGAGGGGATGACCCCCGTGGTATACGGTGACCCCAATATCGTAAAATTTTACCGTAACGAGTGTGGTATATCCGTTCAGCGAGACACCCCCAACCCGGTTATAATAAACGGGTTTGATGAACTGAAGCCTGAACGCACCAACTTCATCGAGACCGTTGAGGGTGAATTTGCCGTTGAGCCGGGCACCCCGGCCACCGAGGCGGGACGTGTGGCTCTGGCAGCCCTTGAGCGTGCCACAGCCGACCTGAAAAAGGGGGATATCGATGCACTTGTCACCGCCCCCATAGACAAAGCCACAATCCAGGGCGAGGGGTTCACTTTCCACGGCCACACCGAGTATCTTGAGGATGCCTTGGCACAGGAGGAACGCGACAAAGCCCTGATGGTACTCATAGCCGATGATTTGCGCGTGGCTGTGGCCACCGGACACATCGCCCTGAAGGATGTGTCCCAAACCCTGTCAAAAGAGCTTATAGTGGAAAAATTGAGGCTTTTTGAGCGCTCCTTGCGTGAGGATTTCATCATCGAGCGGCCTCGTATTGCCGTTTTGGCCCTGAATCCCCACGCCGGGGATGGCGGCCTGATGGGTGATGAGGAGAAGGATATCATACAACCCGCTATCGAGGAGGCGCGCAAGGGGGGCATCGAGGCATACGGCCCATACAGTGCCGACGGATTTTTCGGCGCACGCTCGCACAAAAAATTTGACGGTGTCCTGGCAATGTATCATGACCAGGGCCTTGCACCCCTCAAGGCATTGGGCATGGACAACGGTGTGAACCTGACAACCGGCTTGGCTTTTGTACGCACGTCGCCTGACCATGGTACGGCATACGACATTGCCGGCCGGGGAGTTGCCAACGGCGACTCCATGCGCCAGGCCATTTACCTGGCCATCGATGTTGCCCGCAACCGCCGCGCCCACGCCATGCACACCGCCAACCCGTTGAAAAAACAACAGACCGAGCGCCCCGGCCGCCGTGGTCATCGCCCCGATGATGCACCGTGGAAAGAATCCGAGGGTCGGTCAGCAAATACCGAGGAATAAATGAACTACGCTATAATTGCCGCCGGTGAGGGTTCTCGCTTGGTCAGTGAGGGGGTAGCCGCCCCCAAGCCGTTGGTTAACCTTGACGGCCGCCCCATGGTCGGGAGGCTCATTGACATCTTCATGCAGAACAATCCCGAGAGCCTGTCAATTATCGTCAATGAGCAGATGACCGAGGTTGCCGAGTATCTGCGCAGCCGCACATACCCGGTTCCCTTCAATCTTGTTGTCAAGAGCACCCCCAGCTCCATGCACAGCTTTTGGGAGGTAAGCCGGGGATTTGCCCCCGGCAAGTTCTGCCTCACCACGGTTGATACCATTTTCCGCGCTGAGGATTTTGCACGTTACATCGGCGCGTTTGAAGCGATGGAGGGTCCCCGCGCCGGCATGATGGCCGTCACCCCCTTTATCGAGGATGAGAAGCCGCTGTACGTCGAGGTTGACAAGGATAACCGCATCACCGCCTTCTCAGACACGGCAACCTCACACCTTGTCAGCGGTGGCATATACGGCCTGACCTCCCCGTCAGCCCTTGAGGTCCTGCAGCGGTGCTTTGAAAACGGTGTCAGCCGCATGCGCAACTACCAGCGGGCTCTTGTCGAGGACGGCGAAAACCTACGCGCCTTTGTCATCGACAAAATCGTGGATGTCGACCATGCCGATGACATTGCCCGTGCCCGCGCCTTCATTGCCCAAAGTGAATAAAAAAGGCCGTACGGGTCAATAAATCTTTCGCCCTGAGCGTTATAAGGGTATGAAACGGCTGATTGGATATATTCTGGCGATATTGGCACTGATCTTGCCAACGGTCGCTGCACGTGCCCAGACAGTCGATGCAACCGCAACACTGTCACCCCTGAAGAAGCCGGTGCGCGGTCGCTATGTAGCCAATTATCAGGGTGAGGATGTCATTTGGATTGAACTCAGCGAGATTGTATGCACCCCCGAGCTGAAGTTCAAGGACAAAAAGGAGGAGGAGTTCTATTGGAAGACTGTGCGCGATGTGCGCAAAGCCCTGCCATACGCCAAGGTGATAAGCGAGACCCTTGTCGAGACATACGAGTACATAGAGACGCTCCCCGAGAATGAACGCACCGACCATATAAAGCGCATGGAGAGTGAGGTTTTCGCCCAGTACAAGCCGCAGCTCAAGAAGTTTACCAAGGGTCAGGCCGTGATGCTGTGCAAACTGATAAAACGCGAGACAGACCAAAGCGGTTACAAAATTCTGCAAGCGTTTCTCGGGTCGTTCCGCGCTACATTCTGGCAGGCGTTCGGGCGCCTGTTCGGTGTGAACCTTAAGACAGATTACAAACCGGGCAGTGACCGCAAGGATGGTATAATTGAACGCGTTGCCAGCCAGATTGAGGTGGGACTGTTGTAGCCACCCGAGTTGCTGCCCCTATTGACACAGAATAATTTTTTTTAGAGAGATGAAGATAGCCCTTATCGGATACGGCAAAATGGGAAAAGCCATTGAGGCCGCCGCCCTTGAGCGTGGACATGAGATTGTGGCCCGCATTGATGTTGATAACCTTGACCGGCTAACCTCCCCCGAGGTCAGGAGTGCCGATGTTGCCATCGAGTTTACCACCCCCTCAACGGCTGTTGCCAACTACAAGGCCCTTATAGGCGCCGGTGTGCCCGTGGTGAGCGGCACAACCGGGTGGCGCGACAGGGCTGCTGAGGTTGAGGCACTTGTTGCCGACACCCCCGGTGCGCGCTTTTTCTGGGCATCAAACTACAGTGTGGGCGTGAATATCTTCTTCAGGATGAACCGTGCTCTTGCCAAGGCTATGGAACGTTTGGGCGCGTACACACCGAGTGTACATGAGGTGCACCATATCCACAAGCTTGATCATCCCAGCGGCACCGCCGTATCGGTGGCTGAGGATATTTGCAAAAATCTGTCGCGTGTTGACGGCTGGACCGAGGAGTATACCCCCGGCAAGATAGCCGTGAGCCATGAGAGGGTGGGGGAGACCCCCGGGACGCACCGCGTGACGTGGGATAGCGAGACCGATGTCATACGCCTGGAACATGAGTCACGGTCACGCAAGGCATTAGCCGCCGGTGCTGTGATGGCCGCTGAGTGGCTGAACACGGCAGGCCCGGGGCTGTATGGCATGGAGGATATGCTCGATGGGGTTCTCGGCCCGGAATAACCCCCTCAGGGAATCAGCGGGGAGGTGACAAGGAGCCACATAGCGGCGGTGGTTAGCCACATCACCACCATCAGCAGCCACGTCATGTATGGGCGTTGCTGCCAGGACAGCCATGCCAACCAGCCCGAAATCGCCATATAGAAGGGGTAGCCCCACACCAGGGTGCGGGCTATGGAGGGCTGAGCCGGGCATCGGGACAACAGCTCGGGGGTGGCGAACAGCGGCAAGCACGATAAGACGATGAGCACGGTTACCCAAACCGGAGTTTTACGCATCATTTCTTAGTTGATTTTTTATTGCGCCCGGCGCGTTTCTCCTCGCGGTAACGTTTCACCACCTCCGCTATCCCTTCGGCTAAGGAGACGCGGGGAGCAAACCCGAAGTCATTGACGGCAGGGGTGACGTCACAATCCCAGTTGCGCTGCCGCAGAATGCGGTATTTGTCGGGGTTGAGGGTAACCGCTTTGTGTTGCAGAGCACCGAATTTACCGCTCACTGCGCAAGCTATACGGGCCATCCACAGGGGTAACCTCACCGGCAACACCAGTTTGCGCCCTAACGCTTTCTTGACAATGTTGCGGAACTGGGCCTGTGTGTATGCCCGGCGCTCAGCCACGATATATTTGTGGTGCAGTGGAGCGCGTTCAAGGGCATCATACACCGCGCGGGCCAAATCCTCGACATATATAAAGGTGAGGAGCTGACGCTTGAAACCCACGCCAAAGTCTATGCCGCGGTCGATTGCTTTCACCATCATCAGGTAATCCTGCTCATGCGGGCCATAGACACCTGTGGGACGCAGAATAATCCAGGGGACATCGGGCGACATCTCCAGCAGCGTCTCGGTTTTGATTTTCGACAACCCATAACGTGTGTTGGGTTCCGGCACCATGCTGTCGCGCATGGGCGTGTAGCGGCGTTCGTCACCGGGCCCTAAAGCACTAAGCGACGACATGTACACAAAGCGCTCAGGCATGCGCCCCTCCCGACGCAGGACATCAAGGAACGTGCGCACGTAACCAAAGTTTATGCGGTTGAAGTCCAGGAAGTTGACGCATTTTGTTGCCCCAAGATTCCAGACAATCCAGTCAAAGGCCGGGGCCCGGCGCAGGGCTTGAGCCAACGCCGCGGGGTCCTCATAGTCCAACTCAAGGAAGTTGAGGCCCGGCTCCTGCAGAAACCGACGGGAGGTGGTGGGGCGCACACCGCACCACACCTCATATCCGCGCCTGAGGCCCTCAGAGGCAATAAAACCACCGATAAAGCCCCCGGCGCCGACAATCAGCACCTTCTTTGGTTGGCTCATTTCAACGCCTCGGTAATGAATGCCGTGAATTGGTCAAGGTCCATGTATCCAACCTCAGACTTAACCGTCCCGTCGGGGTACAGAACTGATATTTGCGGGATGCCCTGCACGCCAAAAGCTTGGGCCAGGCCGGGATAGTTGTCAACGTTCACAGAAATAAATTTGGCTTGTGCCGGCCACTTCTCGGCCACTGTGTGGAACACGGGCTTGAAGGCACGGCAGGGGCCGCACCAATCGGCATTGAAATCAATCACAATAGGTACTGAGGTCGGTTTCAGCTCATCGGCTCCGCTCCATACCTCAACGGCGGGGTCGGCGTTGTTCACCGTCTCCATATCGTTCTCTACCGCCGTTTGGCTTTGCGCATCAATGGCCGATGCACGGTTGCCGCATGCACACAGTGTCACCGCAAATATGGCGGTCATAATCTTCAGTGATTTCATCTCTATTGTCAGTTTTTTGGTTTTTTATACTTGTGGAGAGGCAGGGGAGCAAGCTCACAGCTTGTACCCGCCTTGCAAAACTAACAAAAAAGAATGAGAAAAAGTTATCTGCAGCCGTTTTTCAGGTGCTTATTTTTGAGACTTGAGATAGGCATCAATGGCTGCGGGCATCGACGGGGCCGTGGGGGTGGGGGCCTCAAGGTCCAGGCGCAACCCGGCATCGCGCACCGCCTGGGCGGTGGTGGGGCCGAAGGTGGCTATGCGTATGTCTCCCTGCTCAAAGTCGGGAAAATTCTTGAGCAGCGAGTGTATGCCGATGGGGCTGAAGAATACAAGCATATCATAGTCAAACGGCTCATCGGGGGTGAAGTCGTTTGAGACCGTGCGGTACAACACGGCCTTGGTAATGTTGGCATTGGTGTTGTCAAGTACCGTAACGTCATCCTTGTTGGCCTCGGCAACGATATACAGGTACTTCTCTTTGTTATGCTTGGTGATGGCCGGCAGCAGGTCGTCAAGCTTGCCCGTGTTGCCGTGGAAAATCTTGCGCTTGCGGTATACGGTGTATTTTTGCAGGTAAAGGGCTATGGTCTCTGAGGTGCAAAAATACTTCATGGTGTCGGGGATGTTGATCCTCAACTCCTTGCAGAGGTTGAAAAAGTGGTCAACAGCTGTTTTTGCCGTGAAGATGATGGCTGTAAAGTCGTTGATGTTGATTTTTGACTGACGAAATTCACGTGATGACAAGCCTTCAACTTTTATGAAAGGGCGGAAAACCAGTTTTAGCCCGTGACGCTTTGCAACATCAAAATAAGGGGACTTATCAGAGGTCGGTTGCGGTTGGGAAACAAGTACTTTTTTAACTTTCGACATTTTGTAAGCTGTTATGTGTGAATTTTAGAAGGCCAACAGTGGCAAGTTCGTTATTCAGCAATACTTTGACTGATAATGAGTTATGCCAAATTATCAGCTAAGCGCCACAACACCCAGAGAGGTGCAACTTCAAGGGTGCAAAGGTACAAAATAAAATAACTCAATGAATAAAAACCGTCATAAAAAAGTCTAAATCCCTTTACAATAAATGTAAGGCGCGCGGTCATATACATTATCACCCCCAGCGAGAAGAAGAAAGTGCCGCCCGCGGGAACAAAAAGCACCAGCAGGGCGGGGATTGCCAATCCGGGCCCCAACAGGGACTGCGTAGCCACAAACCCACGCATGTACAGACGTCGGCCCTCGGGGTCGCTGAAGGTGTATCCCAGGGTCCAGTATGCGGCAATCTGCAGGGCCAGATACACCGCCGCCCCGGCAGTGAGGGCCATCACAGCCATCGGTGTGGCAGACCCGTTGGTGCGGGAGGCGAGCAGAACCCCTTCACAGACGGCGGTGAGGATAAAAAGCACCATGGCTGTACGGCTCTCGCCGTATCCATGGTCATCAAACAGTGATGCCCGCCGGCGCACATTCCAGCAGTCCTCAAACAGCGTGGCGAATGCTGCGCGGCAGTATTTAAAGTTAAGCGATATCAGCAGCAAGGTCCCCAGCATCAGGGTCATTACGCCGGCATGGTTGCCAAGCATCTGTTGGCGCGCTATGGGTTGAAGGCCGTCGGTGTACGGGGGGCGTACCTCGGCCTGCAGCTGCGTGGGCGTTGTCTGTGGCTGCGCTACCTGTTGCTGCGGAGCGGGGACGGGGAGGGGGACACTGTCCCAAGCTGTGACCTGTGTTGTATCCTGTTCCCTCATAGGTTATCCCTTTCCCGCCGCGTTATTGAGCGGGATTGTCCTCAATCTTTTGCGTGAAGGGGGTGTGCGTGTCGGGCAGCAGTGCCAACTCCACGGCTGTGTGCACGTCGTCGGTAACGGTGAACAGCTCCATGTGGTCGGCGTTCATGTATCCGCCGGCCAGTGCGTTGCGTATCTGGGTGAGCAGGGGCTCATAATACCCGCCGATGTTCATCAGCACTATTTGGCCGTGCCACAGCCCCAGTTGTCGCCAGGTGATGGCCTCGAGGACCTCCTCAAATGTGCCGAACCCGCCGGGGAAGCAAATGACGCTCATGGCGCAGCGCAGCATGGTCTCTTTGCGCTCATGCATATCCTCGGTAATGAGGCGCTCAGACAGCCCCTGGTGAGCCCATCCTCGGTCAATCATGAAGGCGGGCAGAACACCCACGGCGCGACCTCCGGCCCGCAGGGCACCATCAATGGCCGCCCCCATTACGCCTGAGCGGCCCCCGCCGCACATCAGGGTTATCCCATGGCGGGCCAGCAACTCGCCGCATGTCTCGGCCGATTTCAAAACCGGGGCAGGGATGTGGGCCGAGGAGGCCCCGTATATCGTTACTATGCGTTCTTTTTCAGTCATTTTTGATTGTTTCCGGGGATAAGACGTGCAATGTACTTACCGATAATGTCAAACTCAATGTTGGCACGGTCACCGGGGCGCAGGTCGCCAAGATTGGTGATGTCCAGGGTGTAGGGTATCAGGGCAACTGCAAAAGATTTGCCGACGGCATCGCACACCGTCAGGCTCACGCCGTTGACGGTCACCGACCCTTTCTCAACCGTTACGTATCCGCGACGTTCAAGCTCGGGGTCAACGTCATACTCAAAAAACAGCTTGCGGCTGCCGTCAAACTCCTCAATGCGGGTAAGGGTTGCGGTGGTGTCGACATGCCCTTGCACGATGTGCCCGTCCAGGCGGTCATCGATTTTTATGCAGCGTTCAAGGTTGATGCGGCTTCCCGGTTTCAGGTCGCCGAGGTTGCTGCGCTTCAGGGTCTCGTCAATGGCCGTCACGGTGTAGGTGTCATCGCCGTGCAGCTCAACAACCGTCAGGCACACGCCATTGTGGGCAACGCTTTGGTCGGGGTGTAACTCTCTGGCAAAGGTGCACTTTATGCGCAGGTCAACATTGCCTCCCTTACGGGTAACGGCGGTGACAGTGCCCGCTTCTTCCACTATTCCTGAGAACATGCTTTTCTTGAGGTTTTTGGGGTTGAAATTTCTCCCGGCAAAGTTACTGCAAATCCGCTGATTACACAAGTCGGGGATTTGGCAGATTGCGGGGAAAATAGTAATTTCGCCACGTGGATAATAAGGATACAATCGTTGCACGCGTGCGCCAGTTTGCGCACCACGAGGGGTTGAGCCAGGCGGCCTTGGCACGTCGGTTGGGCATTGACCCCGCCAATTTGTCAAAGGTGCTCAACGGGCAGTTGCCCCTGTCGCGAGCCTTTATCAACCGCATGGTGGTTGAGGGGGGCGTCTCAAAGGACTGGCTGCTGAGCGGCAACGGCACCATGTATCCGCAGGCGGGTCTTGTCCCGGCCGTCAAGGGTGCCCCGGTCTTTGACGTTGACATCACCGCCGGCCCATTCCCGTCGGCCGAGCTGTTTGCCCGGGAGCATGCCGTGGGGTGGATCGACCTCCCCAACGTCAACCCCACAACCATGGTGGTATCGGTGAGCGGTGACTCAATGGAGCCCGAGGTCATGAACGGCGCCCTGGTGGCCATCAGGCCCGTCAGCCCCAACCCTCCATTCTTTTGGGGGCACATGTATGTGGTGGTTCTGGATGAATACCGCATGCTGAAGTATCTGCGCAGAAACCCCGATGATGCCGGCAGTGTCATTCTGCACAGCTGCAATACTTTCTATGATGACATGATTGTGCCTGTGGATGAGATTCGCCGCCTGTTTATTGTTGAAACCGTCATCAATATCAAGAGGCTGAGCTGACGATAACCTCCCCGGCCCGCCTAACCCAACAAGCAGAGTATGACCGCCCGACGATGTACACGTCTTTGGATTGGAATTGCTGTGGCAGCATTTGCGGCAAGGGTGCTGGTTGTTTTCCTGTATCCATACGTCAGCGGCGACTATGTCTACTTTCTGCGTCATTGGCTTGAACACCTGGCCAAGAACGGATATGAGCACGGGTGGGCTGACGGCCCCTGGAACTACAGCATGCCCTACATTTACTTGCTCACCGGTTTGGCCCGCTTGACAACCCGGTGGCTGATAGGCATCAAGATTCTGTCGCTTGTTTTTGACGCCCTTATGGCCTTTGGCGCGTGGCGCATCGTTGCCGCCGCGTTGCCCGACGGTGACCGTTGGCGCCGTTGGATGGCTGCCGCAGTGGTGCTCCTACTGCCGACGTTCTTCACCAACAGCTCTCTTTGGGGGCAGTGTGACGCTATATACGTCAGCTTTATACTGCTCAGTGTGGATGCCATTATGCGCCACCGCGCGGTGTGGGGAATGGTATTTTTTGGCATTGCCTTGGCCTTCAAACTCCAGGCCGTTTTCCTGATGCCCGCCTTGCTGATGCTCACATACAGGCGGTGCATACCATGGTGGTCATGGCTTGTGGTGGTGGGGGTATATGTTGCCTCGGCATTCCCGGCCATTGTCATGGGTCGCGGGGTGCTTGAAAGCCTCAATCCTCAATATTCAACGGCTGTCAGCAACGGCAACATGGTGTATGCCTGGGTGCCCGATGTCTGGCACTTTGCCGGGGAACGCTATTTAGGGCCACGGGTACTGAAGGGGGTAATGGTGTTTTGCGGCTTCATCACTGTAATGGTAGCCGGGTGGTGGGCCAAGAGGATTGATGCACGGCGGCTTGAGGGGTGGGGAATTCCACTGGCCATGTTTGTCAGTGCCGCCGTGGTGCCCTTCTTCCTCACCGGCATGCATGAGCGATATTTTGCCGTTGCGGCCGCCTTGGGCGCAATACTCTTTGTGGCGCGGCCGGCACGTCTGTGGCCCTGCCTGGCACCGGAGGTGCTTCTGTGGCCCGCATATACTTTTTATCTGTTGGGGCTTAACCGTTTCCCGAATTTTGCCGGTGCCAAATGGTGGTACTGCGGCATTACTGTCATTTACATTTTCTTTTTGATATGGTTGTTGAGGACGTATATACGCGACCCCTTTTCCCCGGGGTCCGAAAGGGAATGAGGGGGCTGTTGGCGCTGTTGATGTTGATTGCGGCTTGCGGGCAGGTGCTTGCCCAGGAGTCCTTGACAACAGCTGATACAATTGCCGTGGCACGGGTGCACAGCGTGCTGTCGGCAGCTGACCTGCGCCCGGCGGTTTTTGACCGTTACTACCTGCTTGACACGGTGACGGTGTCGACGCCATATCCCGGCGACAGCCTGATGAAGGGGGTTGACACACGGTGGATTGATGATGCCATCTGGCAGCAGTATATCGTGCGCCGCATACGCCAAAACTTTATGGTGAACTACCCGCAGTTGGTGCGGTACAATGAGCAACTGTTGCCCGAACCGCCACGCCGTTGGCACATGGAGCTGGACCCGCAGACCGCCAAACTGCATTTTGTGGAGGATGTCCCTCACCTGCCAGACAAGATTGAGGCCCCCAAGGATGTGGTGGCCGGGGAGATTGGCCGACGCCACTGGATACGCAACGCCGACGCGTCACTGCAGTTTACACAGGCATACGTCTCGCCAAACTGGTATCAGGGTGGTTCAAACAACCTCACCATGATGCTGAATCTTGCCTATGGCGTTAAGCTGAATCCCAAGTTCCACCCCTCGCTGTTGTGTGAAATGACGGTGGGTTACAAACTTGCCGTCCACGGTACCCCTGAGGATTCGTTGCGCAACTACAATATCTCAGAGGACCTGTTCCAATTCACCGGCAAGGTCGGTTACAAGGCTTGGCGCAAGTGGTTCTACTCACTGACGGGAATGGTCAAGACGCAGTTCTTCAAGAATTATGAGGTGAACTCCCCGCAAATCAAGGCCGCCTTCCTGTCGCCGCTTGAGGTAAACATGGGTCTTGGTATGACGTGGGAACACATCAACCCGCGTAAAACCTTCCAGGTCAATGCCTCACTGTCGCCGTTGTCATGGAACATGATAGCGTGCAACTATACGCGCGTCAATATTTCGGAGTATGGTATACGTCCCGGCCACAGGGCGGTGCACAAGTTCGGTTCCTCGGGGGAATTGAAGCTGACGTGGAATATCACCTGGAACATCAGTTACACCTCCCGTCTGTTCGCCTTTACCGACTTCAGGTTTGCGCAGGGCGACTGGGAGAACACCTTCAATTTTGCCATAAACCGCTTTTTGTCAACGCAGCTGTTTGTGCATCTGCGCTATGACTCACGCACATCGCGCCCCGCCGATGACAGCCGCTGGCACCTGTGGCAACTCAAGGAGATACTCAGCTTTGGCATCTCCTACAAATTCGCAACACAGTAGGGAGTAAGCCTTACCACTCAAAGGAGACGGCGGCACCGATGGCTGAGAGGGCCACGTTGCCCTGGTTGCCATATCCCCAATAGTAGTAGTTGCGGCCGGCAATAAGTTGGTAGCTGAGCTGCACATTCATGGCCAAGCGCTTGTCGGTGGATGACAAAGGGATGCGCATACCCGCCGAGGGGCGTAGGTAGAAGTACTCTTTTGAACTGAGATAACCCTTATTCAGCTGCAAGTAGTCACTGCCGATCAAGAAGGTTCCGCCCAGGCGCAATCCTGCCATAAACGAGGGTGCGTCCTCGGGGCCGATGTTGAACCTGAAGTCGGTGAACAGCGGTATCATAACCCCGGTTTTTGTCACCGAGGTGTTGGGGTCACGCATGCTGTCATCATCAATTGATGAGAAAGCCACATCAACGCCCAGACCGGCGCCCATAAAGAACCAGTTGGTGAACTTGAACCCCTGTGAGGTGGTGAAGTTGAGGAAGGAGACCTTGTTGTTGCCGACGCCAGCAAGGTATTCAGCCTCAAACAGGCCACGATAGTTGAGACCACCGGTGACGGCCGTCTGTACCATGTTGGCTACTTGGTTGGCGATGCCATAATATTGTGCGCGGGCTCCCAATGCCATCAGGGCAACCAGAGCGGCGGTGAGGATACGTTTCATGATGTCAGGTTTTTTGGAGGGGAGGGACAGGTTTTTTGGTTGAACCCTTTATTTGGTGTTGCAGTCAAGGTTGTTGATGACGGTCACCCAGTCTTTGTACAGTTCCTGGTTGTCCTCGGCCATATTCTCGAGCTCTTGCACGGCGCGCACATTCTTGTCGTTGAGGCGAGACTTACCCGGTACCATACGCCGCACGGCACGCAGATAGGGATACTCCTTGTCAAAATCACTGCGCAGGTTCAGCACCTTGTTGCAGTCATTTTGCGCTGCGGCATCAATCTGTTTCTTAGCAAGATTGATCTCGGCCTTGGTGCCTTTTTTGATGTAAGATATCATGGTAGCATACTCATCCTGGTTGAGGGTTGCCCCCAGGCGATGCTTTACAATTATATCGCAAACATCATCGTTGTCAGGGCCGCAAGCCGTCAACATGCATGCTCCGGACAGGATTACAGCGGTCAATAGCAGTTTATGTAGTGTCATGTAGTGTGATATGTGAAGTGACAAGTACAGTAAAAATCACAGATGCAGGATTTCCCTTAGGGATTCCAGGCCTTGCGGCAAACGGGCGGGGTCTGTAGCGGCATCCTCCTCGGGGGTCCACCCGCGCCCTTTTATCCAAGCTGTTTGGCACCCTAAGGAGCGGGCCGGCAGGATATCCTTGCGCAGCGAGTCGCCCACCACCAGAACCTCGTTAGCCGGCAACCCCAATGCCTCCACCCCCATGGCAAAGATGGCAGGGTCCGGTTTTCGCACCCCCACCACGGCACTCTCAATGATAACCGGGAAGAAGCGACGCAGGTCAAAGTCGGTAAGCACGGCCTCGATGTTGCCATAGAAGTTGCTGACAAGGACCATGGGTATCCCGGCATCGGCAATTGCCTGCAACACGGGGCGCGCATTGGCGACAGCCGTGCGGGCCGCCTCATAGCAACGGCGCGCAACGCGTGGTGCCAGCTCAACGGCGTCAGCCTCGTCAACTACCCCGGCGGCAACAAGGGCATCAAGCTCAATGCGTATCTTTATCAGCATCAGCCGGTAGAAGTTGTGGTGCGGCAGGATGTGGCGGCTGCGGGCAAGCTCGCGCTCGGCGCTGACGTAAGCTGCCCTGAACTCTTCACGCGGCAAGTCAACACCCTCGGCACGATAGGCCGCATCAATAACGTGGCTCCAATGGTCCCCGTTTGAGTCTATGGTACCACCATAGTCAAATATTACTCCTTTAATCTGTCCCATGGTCAATAGGCTCCCTGTTGAAGTTGGCGTGTAAAGGTGCGACAAATTTTCTCGTGGCGCACCATCATGTATATCAGCAGAAAATTCAGCACTGTCAGCTCAAAGGCAAAGTACAGCCACGGCATGGACAGGAACAAGGCCGTGAAGAGGGCTATCGTGCGCCAGTTGAAGGACAGGATGTTGGTATACTTCATCAACGGCAGGGACTTTTTGCGGAAGGCCTCACGGAAGTCCGTCGGGATGTGTCCGTCGGGGAAACGTTGTTGCAGCTCACGACGCAGGGCTTGCATCCCCGGGGTCATGGACTCCTGCTGGCCGGTGTACCCGACGTAGAATGACAGGGTGAGCTTGCGCCAGAAGTGGTGTTTCCAGGTCAGAGCCTCATACTGCTTCTTCAGGGTCGACAGGCTTTCAAGCTCGCTCCCCTCCTCGCCCTTGAGAAAGTATAGGTGGAATTGCCGGTAATAGTCGGCCATGGCGGCCTGCTTGGCGTGGAAAAGCCCGGTAACGACGGCCATGACCCATATCACCCAGTGATGCTGGCTGAAGAAGGGCGAGGTAACCACCTCACGCAGGCAGATGGCCACATATATGGTGGCAAACCAGATATCCCCGGCCAGACCGTCCAGGATGCGGCCCAGACGGCTGTATTGCTTGGTCATGCGGGCCAGTTGCCCGTCAGCACTGTCAAATGAGTTTGCCCATATCAGCAGCAACATGCCAATGATGTTCATCCACAGCACAGGGAAGTAGAACATCACGCCGGCACCGATGCCCAGTATAATTGACGCAATGGTGATGGCATTGGGTGTCACCCCCAACTTGCGGGCCAGGCAGGCCCAGCCATAACCGATGGGCCGGTAGAAAAACAGGTCGATATGCTCCTCCGTGTCCATCGACTTCAGTGAAGCCCTAAAACCGGATTTGCTGCTTGGGGATTGAAGGGTCGTGCTCACTGTTGTTTCTCCTTAATGATGTTGATAACGGCCTTGGCGATATGTGGCGCGGCCTCATTGCGGCAGGGGGCAAAGCTGGGCCAGTCGTTGAAGTCGATGATGGCGATGTCACCCTCGGGCGACACTATGCAGTCACCGCCATATATCACCACATCCAGGGCGTTTGCCGCGGCGGCACAAATGCTGTGCAGGTGCTCGCGGTCAAAAGGTATGCCGTGGCTTGGGCCGTTGACGGCCTCATGCCCGAACTTTGAGTGGCCGTCCTCAAAGGGGTAGAACCAGTAGAAGAATGGGCTGTCACGCACACCGTAGAACTTGATGAGGTCCCCCACAAGGTGGCGGTTTATCACGGCACGTTTAATGCCGCGCAAAAAGTACTCCTGCAGAACCTCCTGGGCCTCCTCGGGGTGGCGCACATAGCTCACATCCTCCTTGTGCATGGCGTGGAAATCCCCGCGTTTTATCCAGCAGCGGGTAAAGTGGTTCTTCTCCAACAGGGGCTTTACAGCCTCGTCGGTGTTCACCATCAGGCTCTCGGGGTAGGGGATTGATGAACCCATCAGTATGCGCGTCATGCGCTCGCGGGTACAGTTCTCAATGCCGTATCCGCTGTTGATGACAATGCGTCCCTCATCCTCGAGTTTCTGCAACAGCCTTATTGACTTTTGCTCACGACACATGTCCAATATCACCGGCTCGGTAACCGGGGTTCCGTCGGTAAACTGGTCCTCAGAATAGGTGCGCACCTCACAGCCACGTTTGCGCAATTGGTCGCATACAAGGTTGAAGATGGCGGCATCGTTGCCGATATGGTTGGGGGAATACGCCCCGGCGCGCATCACGCCTGCAATCTTTATGTCTGCCACTGTTAGGGAATTAGTCTGCGCAAAGTTAACTAAAAAATGTTACTCCCTGAAAAAAACAAAAGGATTGTCTCGCGACAACCCTTAAGCTACAAATACACAATTGTCTATAAAACAACTATTTGGATTTGGTCTATGGCTCATTATCAATGTGCCGCCCCGGGAGGCGGCGTGTCGGCAAGCGCCAACTTTTTGCGGTGCAAAATTAAGTCGGTCTCGTCAATAATACGACACCAACAATTATGTTGTACAGCATAAAAATGGGGAATTAGGGTTAAAAAGTGTTAAATAACCGTTCGTAAGATTGCCCTTCGCCCCTTAAACCATATCTTTGCTCTCAGAAAAACAAGTTTTGCACATCTGCGTTGTACCCTTGGCTGATGCAATATTTACACAAAATTTGAGACTGAGGATCAACCTGAAAATCGGCCCGCCGTGAGGCCCGCTTGTTTCCTGTGTCAGATGTGGTTGTAAGTATGATATAATCTCTACACTGGCAATCAGCATGACCCCGCCACGGGGCGGCTGAAGTCCTTAGTCCCGAAACCTCGTGATGAGCGTCCCGGGATTTTTTTTGCCTCATAGAATGTCTTTCGGGGCCTTGAGTTTCAGACCCCTTTTCAGGGCCAAAGCTTCAGGAGAAAAAGAGTCTTTTCTCTTTTGGAGAGAAAAGGCGACTGTCCCTACATGCAGCGAGAACGGCCTCCAAGTCCTCATCTGTTAGTTGGCCTACAATCGTTGTCTCGCCCTTTTGCATAGTCTTTACCAGGTCTGTGACAGGACGGGTAATCAGGTTGTTGGCACAAAGAAATGAGTCATAACGCAAGAAGTCGTAGTCTTTTTTGCGCAACTGATATTGCATAGCAAACTGCTCCGGCTTGGATTGGATAACCGGATGTATACGGGAATTTATGAAGAAAAAGCCGGCAATTTTGTCCTCATATACGCCTATTATTGCGAAAAACTTTGCATGGTCAATGTATTCATAACTATCAGATAGCAGTATAGTGCCTCGTCTGATACCGTTGTATAGCAAAGCTTCAGGCAGTTCCATTACAAAAACGATGCTTGCAACCTTTGACTATCAGCTATATAGTCAGAGTATGCTTCCTCGTCTCCGGCTTCACGTAAAATATCCTTTACAGACATTTTGCGGTCTCGCAGTGTGTTGTTCCAAGCAAGTTTGTGGGAGTAAGCCGTCAGCTCATCAAAAGTCATATCTTTACATAGATGTATAGCATAATCCAGGCTCTCCACATCAGTCTGTGACAACTCGTCCATATCGGGAGCTGATGTTGAACGAAGATAAAATCGGTTCTCAAAAAACAGATGTTTCTTAAGCTCCTCAATTTCTTCGTTTGAGGAGAAGAAGCTATCTCCACGCAAGGCTTTTAGTATATCATCAACACATGAAGGCACCGGTCCGTATTGCATAGCAATGTAGGTGTCTCCTGTTATACTACGTCCATACTGCGACAGGTGTTTTTGGTCGGCAAAATAAAGAATCTTGCATAGTTTATGCATGTCGGTCTTGTGCCCCAATTGTTGCAGGGTGTACAAGATAGCATTTATTGCCCTCTCATATTTGAATAATTTATTCATCTGCCGGTGTTATTACAATAATAGTACGATGGATATAATCGTTTTATTGCATCGCAAAGGTAGTTAATTCCTTAAGTTTTACCAAATAAACACCCTTTATTTCAAATAGTTTGCAAGAGATTTAATGTGTAAGAACTCTCTCATATTTTTTTATTTTTGGAGAGTGGGTTATATTTGCGGATGTGAACGGTTTTGCCGTTGCAGTAGTTTGAAATTAATTTTTTATCTGAGTTATGAAAAAGATATTTGTCGTGGCTATTTGCGCACTGTCGGCTGTGGGGATGCTCGCCGCTGATGGTGTCGGCATTATTGAGAAACCCGCCGGCGAGAAGGTGTTGGGAACATTTGAGGCGCTGGCTTGCAACGAGTCATTTTTAGGCATTCAGGTGCAAAAAGTTGTCGGTCCGACCGATGTGGTATGGAACCGTGCCGAGGGCCGCGTTTACATCAAAAACATTGTCCCGGGGTTGAGTGATGCCTATGTTGTGGGCACAATCTCGGCCGACGGCAAGGGTGTGGAGGTGAGCCTGCCGCAGCAGGTTGCACAGGCAGGTGTGGATGAGACGCAGACGTCTTATCCCGTTTTTGTCAGCATTATGACACGCGTGCCGGATTATGACGGTACCAGTTTTGCCCCCGAGGCTGACGCCACAAAAAACATTGCCCGATATGCGTGTGCTGAGGATGGCACCCTCACGCTGACATCCCCCGTCACTGCTGAGGTGGATACTGACCCCTCGGGCTTGCCGATATTCCCCCAATCATACCTCGGCGCATTTATTCGTGCCCCCAAAAGTGTGTTTGATACCCTGGACCCCGGTGAGGAGGATGTAACTGTTGACCAATGGTACAGCAGCGTGGGAACTTTTACGCAAACCATTGCTCCGCTGCCGGCTGACCTTGTGTATAATACCATACCCGATGACCTAACGTGGGATGACAGCTGGCGGATTGTCTCGGTCAACGGTGACGGACAGATGTGCTCGGTGGCTATCAGCGGCAACGATTTTTATATACGTCATTTGGCCGACGAGCTCCCTGAGGGTGTGATAAAAGGGGTGTTGGCTGACGGGAAGGTGACCTTTCCCAACCGGCAGTTTATGGGTGTGGCCGAGAAATTCGGCGGTAACTATCTGTTCTTCCTCGGGGCCGACTATGAGGAGGAATATGACCCGTACTTCGGCAGCATGATGCGCTTCTCCATGAACAACGAGGATGTGGTGATGCGGTGGGATGCTGATAAGAACACCCTTACGCAACTCGGCGAAAAGAAAGGTTTCATCGTTAACGGTACCCTTGAGTCGATTATGCTGTACAAAGGGTTTGCCAACCCGGTTGTGGCCTTGCAAACCGAGGAGGACGTCAACGCTGCCCCTCTGCCCCCGACGGTTGAGGCGTTCATCCCCGGGTCGGGCGGATTCCCCGGCTTTGTGAAAATTTCATACCACCTGACCAATGTCAATCAAGCCATCCTTGACCCGCAGCGGCTCTATTACTCAATATATGTAAATGGTGAAAAGGTGATATTCACACCTGAAAAGTATGGTGTGCCTGAGGAGACTGACCGCATTCCCTTTACATACACCGATGCGCAAAACGGCTCAATATACAGCACGGCCACGGGTGCCATGATTGATATCTATCAGGATGACATTTACACCATTGGTGCGCAGGCCATCTATCAGGCCGACCGCCACACATATTATTACAGCACCATTGACACCCTTGAGGTTGCCGGCCTCTCCACTGTTGAGACGGGTACCGAGGCCACGGCGGTAAGATACTATGACCTGCAGGGTCGCCCCGTCGAAACGCCGGCCGCCGGACAATTCCTTATAAAGGTGTCAACCATGAGTGACGGCACGGTCAACACGTCAAAGTTGATAGCAAAATAACAGCCCGGGAACGAGGGGGGCCGTGACGTCCCCAAAGTTTCACATCTCTGTTTCCAAGACCATAAATCCACAACTTTTTGAGAAATGTTGCATCAAAAAGTTGTGGATTTAAACTTTTTGCCATACTTTTGCAAATGGATTGAGGGAAAATATGGCAAATTTACATCAATTCGTCAGTGTATTAAATAGATTCTTTTAACTAATTTACAAAGGTTTAAGTATGAAGAAATTTTACGTTTTACTATTGAGCGCCCTGATAGCCTCGACAGCGGTAGCCGCCCCCGTCGGACACCCAGCACAAAAGGTGTCAAAGCAAACGCCCACGGCAAAGTTCAACTTTCAGCCCCGCAAAACCACCTTCAAGTTGCAGGATGTCAAGGCCTCACGCGCCAACGACCTTATCCTTGATCCTCAGGGCGACAAAAAGTTGGTATCATACGCCGGCTTGGCAATATATTACACATTTTTTGGCCTGAGCGCCGGCGAGCTCACCGGTGCTTCTGACGTTGTTTTTGACAATGACAACGGCAAGGCTTACCTGCACTGTGTAATCGGCAGCATGGAGGAGGGATATGTTGAGGGTACCCTGTCAGCCGACGGCAAGAAGATTACCGTGCAATATCCCCAGGTAATCGGCTATGTTGCCGAGGAGGATGAGGATGGCAACGACGTTATTTTCCCCGTCAGCGTCTCAGTGATGAACAAGGTCGTTGTTGACGGATATATTGACTTTTTGCCCGAACTCCCCTCAACCAACGTTGTGGAATACAACATCAACGAGGACGGCTCAATAGCCATGACTCCGTTCCAGGATGGCTTCGTTGAGGATAGTGAAGGTTATCTGCAGTTCCCTGACAAGATGCTCAGTTGCTATGTTACCGCCCCGAAGAGCCTCTTTGAGGACCTGGAACCCGGCGAGGAGGATTCTGACATTGACGTATGGTATTATGACGGAAACATCACCCAGGTGTTTACCCCGCTGCCTGATGACCTGCTGCAATATGAGATTCCCGAGAACCTGAGCTGGACACCCAACTGGCGCATGGTGGGCGAGAACGGAACCTACGCCCTGTGTGATGTTGCCTTTGATGCCGAATACGTATATGTACGCGGCCTGGTTGAGGATTCTGACGCCACCATCGTCGGCACCCTCGCTGACGGCAAGGTAACCTTCAAGGACGGTCAGTATCTGGGCGTAGATGACTACTATGGCGAGTTTATCTTCCTGACAGGTGCCACTACTTCACTGGAGTATGACGAGGAGTATGAGGAGTATTACTATGACTTTGACCTCTCAGGCGAGGATATGGTATTCGCATACGATGCCGACAAACAGGAGATGGTTATGCAAGGCAACGACAAGGGCTTGCTTATCAACTCTTCACTTGACAGGGTTTACTACTATGACGCATACGTTAAGCCCGTTCTCACCTTCCAGACCGATGCCCAACTGTGTGTTGCTCCCCCGGCCCCGACAATCGCTGACTACTCAGAGTATGAAGGCTGGGATCCCGAGGTAATGATATACTTCAACAACGTATTGAATGACGGCACCATCCTCAGCTATGACAATATGTCATTTGAAATGTACATCAATGGCGAGCTGAATGTGTTTGACGCCTATGACTATGAGCTTGACGAGGACATGACCGAGGTTCCCTGCTACTTTGACAACTACTACCTGGCTTGCTATGGCCGCGTGGCATACATCACCTTGTTTGACGGGGGCATCGAGACCATCGGTGTGCGCGCCATCAACAACGCCCCCGACGGCAAGAAGTATTACAGCGAGATTACTACCTATGAGGTTAGCGGCCTGAAAGCTGTTGACGCTGAACAAGGTGTCAAGGCAGTACGCTACTTTGACCTGCAGGGTCGCGCAGTTGCCTCACCCACGGCCGGCCAGTTCCTGATCAAGGTTATTACCCTTGACAACGGTAGCAACCGCGTGGTAAAAGAAATCCTGAAGTAAAAAAGTAATTTACAGCATATTAGCTGATTTTTAACATACGGGCTGTGCCGATTGGCGCAGCCCGTATGCCGTTATATTAATCAAACTAACATGTTCCTTATTATGAGGTGTAAAGGGGGCACAGAGGGTTGAAATGTGACAAATTGCGCTGAAAAAATGGTGCGCGTCAGCATTATGTTTTGTTTTGTGTAAATAATTATTAACTTTGTGGCGGCGGGGAGTGCTGACTTCCGCTAATTGTCTAATTATTAACGGTCAGAAAATTAAACACAGACCATAGAAACACAGGGGCGACAGCCCTGCAAAGACACGACAATGAAAAAGATTTACGCAGTAGTGCTGAGTGCCCTTATGGCAAGCACAGCATTTGCGGGAGGGACCCTCACCGCAAATCGCAGCATTGCAGGCGGCCAGGTAAATCCCACCCTGCCGCAGGCTATCGCTGACATGAAGTTTGAAGTTGCGGCCCCGAGCCGTGCCCCGCAGTCTGCCCTGATTGATCCCCCGGGCACCAAAGAGTCTTATTACTTCCGCGCTGCCGGTCTGCTCAAGAGCGTTTTGGGTGCCATGCCCGGTTGGGAGGATGGTATGACCACGATTTCTTGGGACCGCGCAAATAAGAAAGCATACCTGTTGAACCCCGTCAGCACCACCACCGGTGGATACGTTGAGGGTACCATCAGCGATGACGGTAAAAAGCTTACCGTGCAACTGCCCCAGCTGATCGGCTTCCTCACCGGCTATGACGAGGACAATGACCCCGTGAAACTGCCCATCTACGTCTCAGTGATGAAGAAGGTTGAGCTGCCCGGTGGCGAGATTAGCTACGAGCCCCTGCCCGATGCACAGAATGTTGCTGAATATTCTATCGCTGATGACGGCGTTTCATTGACCATGACATCTCCCTATCAGGCTGACTTTGAGACAAACGCCCAGGGTCAGATGCTGATGCCCGAGAAATACCTGTCAATGTACTACGTTTATCCCAAGAGCCTGTGGGAGCAGCTTGCCCCCGGTGAGGAGGATGTTGACGTTATGGACTGGTACATCTACGGTAACCTGAACATGTATTATGGTCCGCTGCCCTCAGACATCGTAACATACGACATCCCCGCCAATCTTGACTGGAATACCAACTGGAGGGTTTCAGGCGACAACGGTGCCACCAGCAAGTGCAAGGTTGCTATCCAGGGTGACAACTTCTATGTAGGTGACCTCATCGAGGGCTCAAGCGCAGTGGTTGTCGGTACCCGCCAGGGCGACCAGGTTGTGTTCAAAAACAACCAGTACATGGGCATTAACCCCCAGTACAACCGCTTCATGCTGCTGCAGGGTGTCGACGCCCAGCGTGAGTATGATGCCGATAACAAAGAGTATTATTACAACTACGAGCTCAACGGTGAGGACATGGTCTTCAACTGGGATGCTGACAACAACGAGCTCGTATTTGAGGGTATCAACAAGGGTTGGGTGCTGAACACATCATTCGTTCGCGTACTCTACTACTCAGTATACAAGGATCCCGAGATCGTTCTGCAGTCTGACGCTGATGTATGTGTTGCCCCTGAGCGTCCCCACCTCGACGGCTGGTGGCCCTCAAACCCCGGCACACACGTGCTGAGTGTAACCTTTGACAACGTTGCCCCCAGCGGCGCTGTGCTCGACCGCAACAACCTCTACTTCAGCATGTACATTGATGACGAGCTCTTCACATTCACCAAGAGCCAGTATCGTCTGTCACAAGATATGACTGAGGTTCCCATCAACACCGACAAGGGTAAAATCAGCATCATCGGCGGTATCACCTACATCACCGTCTTTGATGAGGACATCGAGGGCAAGAACCTGCTTGGCATTTGCACCGTTAACAACGCCCCCGACGGCAAGAAGTACTACAGCACCATGACCGCCATACGTCTTGACGGTTCAGGTATCGAGCAAGTTGACGCCGACGTATTCCCCACCTCAGTAAACTACTTTGACCTGCAGGGTCGCGAGGTGAAGACCCCCGCACCCGGCCAAATGTTGCTGAAGGTCGCCAAATTTGCCGACGGCACAGTTCGCGTGACAAAAGAAGTTAAATAACCTCCATACAGTACATTAATTCCCAAACACAGGGGCGTGGCCACACCGGCACACGCCCCTGTCGCTTTCCCGCCCTCACGTTCGCGCAACGGACGCCCACGGACACCCACGCAGGGATGGGAAAGCTTATAATACAGATAGGGTAATCTTCGACCAATAAATTGGTCGTAATCAATAGATTATCCTTTACCGTGGGTTTCACCCACGGCTACGCTCTTGCACCACTACGTGGTGCGCTAACGTGTGCACAATCCGCCGCATTGCAACCGCGTTTGCGGTTGAATAACGTAGCCGTGGGCGAAAGCCCACGGTATCCGTTGCTCCCCAATCCGACCAATTTATTGGTCGAACAATACCCGCACAGCGCCCCAAATCCCTCTACGTAAGCGGCAACGGACGCACGAACATGCCGATGTTGCCGCCGTTTTCCCGGGGCGGACGGCGGACGCACGAATGTGCCGACAATGCCCACGCGAACATGCCGATGTTGGCGCCGTTTTCCCGTGCGTCCGCCGCGCGAACATGCCGACAATGCCCACGCGAACATGTCGACGGTGCCGTTGTTTTCCAGGGTGGACGGTGGTCGCTCGTCCCTCCCTTGGGCTGTTTTCCCCAAGCGGATGAGTAAAATGATTATCAATT
>CAYMNF010000034.1:0-22599 GCA_964391735.1 uncultured Bacteroides sp.
TTGCACCACTACGTGGTGCGCTAACGTGTGTATAATCCGCTGCATTGCAACCGCGTTAGCGGTTGAATTTCGTAGCCGTGGGCGAAAGCCCACGGTATTCGTAGCCCTCCATTCCGACCAATTTATTGGTCGAACAATACCCGCTAAGCACCCCAAATCTCTCTACGTAAACGGCAACGGACGCTGGGTTCGTGCGTCCGCGAGTCGACCCTGGAAAACGTTGGCAATTAGGGCACATTCGCGCGGTGGACGCTCGGGCCGAGCGTCCCTTCGTTCGGGTATTCCCAGCCCTGAAATAATTTACTGACATCTAACAATTTATTGACTTCTGGAAATAATTTGTGGGGTATGCGAGGGGGGATAAAAATGAGGCCGGCGGACGTGAAGTCTGCGGCCTCGGGGGATTGGGATTTTCAGGGGGAATCAGAAGGGGATGCCTTCGTCGCCATCGGTGGATGCGATGGGGGGAGGCGGGGGATATCCGCCGGGCATCTGGGCCGCAGGCTGTTGGGGAGCGGCGCCAACGGGGGTTGCCGGCTCGGCTTTCCACCCGGATACATCGGTATACCATCGGCCGTTAAACTCGCGTGAGTTCAGGTCAAAAGACAGTTTTATAACATCGCCGACGTTGAGGGGATATTGGTCAACACGGTCGCCAAAAAAGTTGAAGCACACCTTTTTGGGATAATTGTCAAGGGTTTCAAGGACGTATTCGCGCTTGCGCCATGCGTTGCCGCTGCGCGACACGCCGCTTTGCACGTCAAAGGCTTGTATTATTTTGCCGGTTATTTCCATGTATGTGGGTGTATTAAATGTTGTTTATGCAAAAATACAAAAAGTTTGTTATGTTGCAGCATCAAATGTGGCAAAATTTCTGAGCGAACGCTCGAGGGGAACAGCCTTTTGCGGGTTAATAGAAGCAGAGGACCAAGGCCTGGGCCGCAACCACGCGCAAGAACATGGTGAGGGGGTAGACGGTTGAGTATGCCACGGCGGGGGCATCAGAGCCGGTTGAGCCGGTGGAATAGGCCAACGCCGGGGGGTCGGTATATCCGCCGGCAAAGGTTCCGATGATTGTCAGGTAGTTGATTTTGTAGAGGCTGCGTGCCAATACACCCACTATCACCAGAGGTACAAACGTGATTATGAATCCCCAGATTACCCACCACATGCCCGTGGGGGAGAACACGGCTGAGGCAAAGGATTTGCCGGCACCAATGCCCACGCTGGCAAGGAAGAGGCATATCCCGAGTTCACGCATCAGCATCGAGGCTGAGGTTGAGGTGTATGTAACGAGCTTGAGCTTATACCCGAAGCGGCTCAGCAGTATGGCGACCACCAGCGGGCCGCCTGCCAACCCGAGCTTCATGCCGAATCCCAAGGGGAGGGAGCCAAGTATGATACCCAAGAGGATGCCAACAAATATGGTGATGATGTTGGGGTGGTGTAGGCGTTTCATTGAGTTGCCGAGCTTTTGCGCAAGGCTGTTGATGTCTTGCAGGTCGCCGACCACGGTGAGGCGGTCGCCCATCTGCAGGCGCAGGATGGGGGATGCCAACAGGTCAACGCCGGCACGATTTACGCGCGTAACATTGAGGCGGTAAGCGGCGTGTAGGTGCAGCTGGCGGAGGGTTACGCCGTTGTACTGGCTTTTGGTGACGACGATGCGGCGGCTCACCACGGCCCCGTTGTCTTGTTTCTCCCAGTCCTCACGTTCCATTGGCGATTTTGGCCCTACCACGGCCTCAAAGGCAGCCTCGTCATGCGGGGCCATGCAGGCAAACAGGGCCTCGCCCTTCACCAGCACGCTCTTGCTGTCAGGGATGTAGAATTTCCCCTCGGGGGTGCGCATGCGGCTTATGACGAAGTCGGTCTTGAGGATGTTGTGCAGCTCTTGCAGGTTTTTACCCTCAATCAGGGGGTTGTCAACGGTGTATGTGCATATACGTGGCTGGTGGGCCTCGTTGTTCTGTTCATCGTTCAGTTGGTCTACCTCCCGGCTGACGTCAATGCGGTAGACTGCACGCAGCAGGCACATGGCCAGGATGATGCCCACAACGCCTAAGGGGTAGGCCGCGGCGTATCCGTTTGCCATGGTGTTGATGGCGGTGATGTCGGCGGCGGTCTGCTGGGCGGCAGCAAGTCCCGGGGTGTTGGTGACAGCTCCCGACATGACTCCCACCAGGGCCGCAATGTCGGTCTTGCCGTCAATGTAGAATATGGCCAGCACTATGCCCACGTTCAGCAGCACGGCGAGCACGGCAAGGAAGTTGAGGCGAACACCCCCTTTTTTGAATGAGGAGAAGAAACCGGGGCCGACCTGGAGTCCTATTGAGAAAATGAAGAGGATAAGGCCGAACTCGCGCACGAAGGTCAGCACCTCGCCATTGACCTCATACCCGAAGTGGCCCATCAGGATGCCGACAAACAGGACAAAGGTGACACCCAATGATACACCGGCAATTTTAAGTTTGCCCAAAAACACACCCGCTGCAATGACAAAGGAGTATAACACCAGGGTGTTTGCCAATGCCGTGTTGTGGGGGCCTAAAAGATCTAACAACCAATTCATCAACGATTCGAATTTTGGTGGAGGGGCGGGCCGGCGTCCATGGCTGTCGGTACCCCCCTCTGAAAAAGTCGGTGCAAAGTTAAGGAAAAAATCTGAGAGGGGCTATTGCAGACAGTAAGGGATGGGAAAGATGACGGGTGGTGTGAGCAAAATCGCCCCTCCGGGTGTTAACATTTTACATAGGGTTTAAAAACCTCCCATGGCATCACGTTTCAACAGAAAATTTCAGCATCGCCGGGCACTGTGGGCGGCAGAGTTCCGGCTCTTCAACCATCGCTTCATGGCTGTGGTGCGCGGGTTTATGCACCTGGTTGAGGGGTTGACACTGGTGGCTGCCGTTATGGTGCTGGTGTCAATGTTTCTGTATGTTGGGTTTGACCTGCGCCCTGAGGATGAGGCTGTACTGATGCGGCTCATCAACATCGGCCGGCTGGTGTTTATCATCAACACGCTGTTACAGATGATGGGCCTGCCGGGGGGGATACGCGGCAACCGGATTTTGACCGGTGTGCTGAACGGGCTGGTGCTGTTGACGGCCATCCCTGTGTTGTGGCCGGTGGTCAACATCCCGTCTTTGTCGGGGGTTATCAGCGTGGTGTACTCCAAGGCGTTGAGTTTCGGGGTGTTGGGGGGATATGCTATTGTGGTGTTGTCCAACGCCGTGTCACGCATCCCCGGCAAGCGCACCTCCCCGGCGCTGATGCTGGCAACGTCATTCCTGCTGATAATTGTTGTCGGCGCTTTATTGCTGATGCTCCCCAGGGCAACCACCGGGGACGGAATCTCGATTGAGGACGCCTTCTTCTGCTCAACCTCGGCGGTGTGCATTACGGGCCTCACCCCCGTGGACCTCTCCACCACCTTTACGCCCATGGGTTTGATTATTATTGCCGTCCTGATTGAGTTGGGCGGCTTGGGGGTACTGACGTTCACAAGCTTTTTTGCGCTGTTTTTCAGCGGCAGCTCAACCATCTACAGCCAGTTGGTGCTCAAGGATGCCATTTCCTCGCAGAACATGAGCAGGTTGCTGCCCACCATGCTTTATATACTCGCGTTCACGGTTGTGATACAACTTGTTGGGGCAGTCGGAATCTATTTTACCACCCCCTCGGGGTTGGGTCTCGAAGGGGGCGACAAGGTCTTTTTTGCCCTGTTCACTTCCCTGTCGGCATTCTGCAACGCCGGTTTTATGAATCTGCCGGGTGGGTTCGCTAATCCCGAACTGCTCCACACCACCGGGCAGGGGATATACTGGGTTACATCGCTGCTTGTAATTGCCGGGGCCATCGGGTTCCCCCTGTTGGTGAACCTGAAGGATGCCGTTATGAGCCTTTTGCTGCCCCAGCGTGACAGACCGGTGCACTTCTTCAACATGAACACCAAGATTGTTATCGTTACATCCCTGCTTCTGTTGGTTGCCGGTGCCGCGGGGTTCTTCTTCCTGGAATACAACAACACCCTGCGCGGAATGACCCTTTGGCAGAAAATCAGCCAGTCGGTGTTCAACAGCACCGCCCCGCGCTCGTCGGGATTCGTGTCGGTGAATCCGGCATCCTTCATGAATGTGACCTTGGTGATGGTGATGTTCCTGATGTGGATTGGTGGTGCTGCCCAATCAACCGCGGGCGGTATCAAGGTCAACACCCTTGCGGCGGTGGCCCTGAACCTGCGCGCCATCATTGCCGGCCGAACCGATGTCACCGCCTTTAAACGGACCATTGCCCGCAGCTCCCTGGCCCGAGCAAACGCCGTTGTGGTAATATCAATTTTTGCCCTTCTTGTCTACATCATCACCATGCTGTTGCTTGAGCCGCACCTGCCGGCACGCGATGTGGTCTTTGAAACCGTTTCGGCCCTCTTCACCGTGGGTTCCTCGTTGGGGATAACAGCCGAGCTTGGGATTGCCGGCAAGGCTGTGCTTTGCACAGCAATGTTTCTGGGGCGTGTCGGCATCATCTCCTTGCTGACCGGCATGGCGCGGCGCACCGACCATGGCGTGGCGCGATTCCCTACCGGCGACATTATTATTAACTGATTAAAACCTAATGTATGAAATACTTGATAATAGGCTTAGGTATTTATGGCTCAAACCTGGCGCGAGACCTCACCGAGGCCGGCAATGAGGTTATCGGCGCAGACATCAAGCCGGCACTTGTGCAGGCAATAAAGGATTATATCTCAACGGCTTATATCCTTGACAGTACCGACCCGGCCTCCCTGCAGATGCTTCCGCTGTCCAACCTCGACGTTGTGGTGGTGGCCATAGGAGAGAACTTCAGCGCCTCGATACGCACGGTGGCATTGCTGAAGAGCGCCGGGGTGGGAACCATCTATGCCCGCGCGGCTGACAAAATACACCGCGCCGTCCTCGAGGGGATGAACGTCAACCGGATACTGTTGCCCGAGCAGCGCGCCGCCCACGACCTTGTGATAGAAATGGGACTTAAGGTGAAAGGGGTGGTGTCACTGCCCGTTCCGCCGGACGGATTCGTGACAAAGCTGGAGGTGCCGGGCTTCTTCACCGGATTGAAATATCGCAGCCTTGAACTTGAGCAACACTATGGCTTACAGCTGATTGGTGTCAGCCGCGCCACAGAGGGTACCAACATGTTCGGGGTACAATCCAAGCATTACAAAAAGCTTGATATAGAGGATGATACGCTTGTAACCGAGGGCGATTTGTGGGTTCTTTACGGCCCTAAAAAGAGCTTTGACGCGTTGATAAAGACCGTTCAGCAGGATTAGTGCCTGTCCCGGGCGGCCCCTTCCTCAGTTATTGTGTTTGTGGTTGAAGATTTTGGGGTTGCGTATTTGACGGAAAATGCGTAACTTTGCCCTCGGCCTTGTAGGCTCGATAAAAATCAGAAACACACAATAATTGACATGAAGAAATATCAAATAGCACTATTGACAGGGTCATTGTTGACAATGGCTCTGGCGTCGCATGCTGTCCCCGCCAAACCCGGGTTGCGCACCTATCTGCAACCGGATGGCACTGAGGTTCAACTTGAGAAGGTTGGCGATGAGCATGCACACATTTTCATGACCCCCCAGGGGCAGCCTGTGGTTGAGACCAAAAACGGATTTTTCTTTGCGCGTCCCTCGGTGGCCCTCAGCGGTATGCCTGAGAGCACGGGCCTGATGGTGGGCCGTGACAATGCCCCGGTGGTTGACAATGAGTTGGTGTTCATGCAACTTGACGGCAACCGCGCAAAGCGCCTGTCAAGGGCCAACAACCTGCGTGCCGCGCGTGGCATGATGCGTGCACCCTCGGCTGAGACCATCAAAGGGTGCGAGGTCCCCTCAGTGGGCGAGCCACGCAACCTGGTGATTTTGGTTGAGTATCGCGACGTCAAGTTCAAGACCGAGAATCCCGCCGAGTACTTCAACCGCTTTATGCATGAGGACGGCTTCAGCGACAACGGTGGCACCGGCTGTGCCCGGGAGTACTTCCGTTACAGCTCACGCGGTCTCTACAATCCTAATTTTGACGTATACGGCCCCGTGACACTGGGCAACAACCGCGCTTATTATGGCGGCAACAATGGCAACGGTGATGACTCTCGCCCCGAGATGATGGCCGTCGAGGCTGTGCGCTTCCTTGACCCGGATGTTGACTTCAGCGTTTATGACACCGATAATGACGGATACATTGACAACATCACGGTTATCTATGCCGGACAGGGTGAGGCTGACTATGGCCCCGCCGAGAGTGTATGGCCCCACCAGTGGTGGATCGAGCAGGCCGGCGGCATTGACCTCGAGGTTGACGGCGTTAAGGTTGACCGTTATAACTGTATCAACGAGTGGGGCGACCGCAAGCCCGGTGGTATCGGCACATTCTGCCATGAGTTCAGCCACGTATTGGGCCTGCCTGACCTGTACGCTACCAACTATGGTTCAGCCACCAACATGACCCCCTATGAGTGGAGCATCATGGACCATGGCAGCTATAACAACGACGGTTGCACACCCCCGTTGCACTCTGCTTTTGAGGCCTATACCTTGGGATGGTGCTTCCCCGAGACCGTTAAAGACGCATATTCAGGTGCCCTTGAGTCATCCTCAGGCCAGGCAATGCTAATTGATGCCGGCACGGCATATCCCAATGAGTTCTTCCTGTTTGAGAGCCGCAAGAAAGAGGGCTGGGATGCCTACCTCCCCGCCGAGGGTATGCTGGTTTGGCATATCGACTACAAGAAACGCAGTTGGGATGACAACATCGTCAACAACCAGGTTAACCACATGCGCGTGACGCTGATTGAGGCTGACGGCCGCAAAGGTTACTCATCATTGAAGGGGGATGCCTTCACATCCTCAACCCCCGAGTTGACCTACAACTCATACCCCGCATCCTTTGCCAACTGGGCAGATCAGGACCTGGGCCTGCCGATCACCGGTATCCACCAGAATGCCGACATGACCACCACCTACTTCAAGGTTAAAGGTGGCGTTGCCGAGCCCAATCCCGTTGGTTTGGGTTATGACGGTGAGAATGATTGTCTGACGTGGGATAACTCAGCCGAGGCTGTCGCATACGAGCTGAAGATCTACAACGAGACCCGCCGTTGCTGGGAGGCCGGTAAACGCCTGGTCAAGGTCGGTGCCGGCGAGAGCCGTGCCGGGGCTGTTGACTTCGCTCCCGAGGGTTTGACCGAGGGCGATTCATACAGCGCCTGTGTCAGGGTAGTAGGGCCCGCATCACGCAGCGAGTGGTCAGCCCCCATCACCTTTGTTGCCACCAAGGGCGGCAACGTGGGCATCGACAGCATCGTCGAGGAGGATGTTAACGCCCCCGCCGAGTACTATGACCTGCGCGGTGTACGCATCCTGCACCCTGAGAACGGCCGGTTCTACATCGAGCGTCGCGGCAAGACTGCACGTAAAACCATCTTTCAGGACTGAGGACTAATCTCCCGACATATAAGTTAAGAAAACATTGAAAGTCAAGTGGGTCGTTGCGGCTCACTTGACTAAATAATAAAGAAACCAATACAGAAAAAGGGAATGGCAAAAGTAATCATAATAGGTGCCGGCGGTGTCGGTACAGTAGTTGCCCACAAATGCGCACAGCACCCCGAGGTGTTCAGCGAGATAGTGATAGCATCACGCACGCTTGCAAAGTGTGAGGCCCTTGTACAGGCCATCGGCAAGCCCAATGTGTCGGCCGACAGCGTGGATGCCGACAGCGTTCCGCAGCTCGTTGAACTCTTCAAGCGTCACAAGCCGGATATGGTAATCAACGTAGCCCTTCCCTATCAGGACCTCACCATCATGGACGCGTGCCTGGAGTGTGGTGTCAACTACCTTGACACTGCCAACTATGAGCCCAAGGATGAGGCCCACTTTGAATACAGCTGGCAGTGGGCATACCGTGACCGCTTTGTCAAGGCCGGCCTCACTGCCATCCTGGGCTGCGGATTCGACCCGGGCGTGACGGGTGTTTTCACCGCCTACGCCGCCAAGCACTACTTCAGCCGCATGGACACCCTTGACATTGTTGACTGCAATGCCGGCAACCATGGCAAAGCCTTTGCCACCAACTTCAACCCCGAAATCAACATCAGGGAGATAACCCAGAACGGGCGTTATTGGCAGGACGGCGAGTGGGTGACCACCGGCCCCCTTGAGATACACAAGACACTTACCTATCCCGAGGTGGGAGAGCGGGAGTCATACCTGCTGTATCATGAGGAGCTTGAGTCAATTGTTCAGAACTTCCCCAGCATCAAGCGCGCACGCTTCTGGATGACGTTTGGACAGGAGTATCTGACACACCTGCGTGTTATCCAGAACATCGGCATGGCGCGTATTGATGAGGTGGACTATAACGGCGTAAAGATTGTGCCTCTGCAGTTCCTTAAAGCTGTGCTCCCCAACCCGCAGGAGCTTGGTGAGAACTATACGGGCGAGACCTCGATTGGCTGCCGCATAGCCGGTCTTGACAAGGAGGGGAAACCGCTTAGCTACTACATCTACAACAACTGCAGCCACCAGGCCGCCTATCACGAGACGGGTATGCAGGCCGTTAGCTACACCACCGGCGTGCCGGCTATGGCCGGGGCCATGATGTTCCTGACCGGAAAGTGGAATCGCCCCGGGGTGTGGAACGTCGAGCAGTTCGACCCGGACCCCTTCCTGAAGGTAATCGCTGAGAACGGTCTGCCCTGGCATGAGTTGTTCAACGTTGACCTGGAACTGTAATACGCCTGTCGCAAAATATGATACTGACGATAGACATTGGTAATCGGTGTACCAAGATGATGCTGTGGAAGACCGAGCCGGGGCCGCTTCCCGTCAAGGATTGTTCGGTCCTGGGAGTGCCTGATGCCGCGTCGGTCAAAGCATTCATAGCCTCAGAGCCCATTGAGGGGGTAGCCCTCAGTAATGTCTCGGGGGCGGAGATTCCCACCGAGGCCCTGCAGAACCTGAGCCCGGTGCTTGAGGTAACCGCAACTACCCCGGCACCTGTCGAGATTGACTACGCCACCCCACAGACGCTTGGGGCCGACCGCATTGCAGCCTGTGTGGGTGCAATGCGTCTGTTTGAGGCCCCCCTGGCCCAAAACCTCCTGGTGGTGGACTTGGGGACTGCCGCAACATACGATGTGGTTGAGCGCACGGTCTTCCGGGGAGGCAACATTGCCCCGGGTTTGGCACTGAGGTTGCGCTCATTGCACACCTCCACCGGCCGTTTGCCGTTGGTGCCCACAGATGTGCCGACTGCTCCCGGCGTGTTCGGCACCGATACCCGCAGTGCCATCCTCAAAGGTTGCGTGCAAGGGATCCTGTCTGAGATCGAGTATTATGCCCGGGCAGCCTCACAGATGGTGCATGACGCGGTGACCGTTGTCATCACCGGTGCCGATGCCGAAACCGTAATGAAGAGCGCCGACACACCATTGAGTTGTCCCGTGATACACTATGAGCCTCTGGTAGCATTGGGGCTCCTAACTATTTTTCAGTACAATGAAAAAAGGAACTAAGATATTGATTGCCCTGGCAATGGCACTGTGTGCTGTTTTGCCCGTGGCTGCCCAGCAAACCATGAGCCCATATTCACGGTTCGGATTCGGGCTGTTGGGTGACAATGCAACCTCAGCCCAGTCACAGATGGGAGGCGTGGGCTATGCAATGCACTCGGGGCGACAGGTTAACGCCATGAACCCCGCGTCATACTCAGCCACCGACACCCTCACATTTCTTTTTGATATGGGGGTGGACTTCTCAATGTACTGGCAGAAGGACGGAACGGCTAAGCGCCATGACAACGGCGGCGGTCTGGACTACATAACCATGCAGTTCCCGGTGGGCAAGCGCATGGGCATGTCGTTGGGTCTGTTGCCCTACTCCTCAGTGGGCTATGCCTTCGGGTCAGACATCGTCAACGGCTCCTCGAGCCACGAGGGGTCAGGTGGTCTCAACCAGCTGTACTTGGGATTCGCCGGCAGACCATTTGGCGGACTCAGCCTGGGTTTCAACTTCAGCTATCTTTTCGGGACCTCATACAACGATGTATATGCGCGGTCAAATACAGCATCGACTTCCCTGTTTGAGCAAGTTATGCAGGTGAGGGATTTTCACCTGCTTTTCGGTGCCCAGTACAGCCAGAAGATTGGCGCGCGTGACGAGGTTACCCTGGGTTTGACCTATTCTCCCGGTAAGGACCTGCTGGGACACACCTGGATACAGAAGTATGACGTCGGCAGCGATGCGGCCCCCGATACCCTCAATTACATCTCGCTGCGCAAGCACTACTCCCTGCCCGAGACATGGGGTGCCGGTGTGGCATGGACACACAACGGGCTGCTGAACGTTGAGGCTGATTTCACCTACCAGCCGTGGTCAAAGGCCAAACTGTACAATAACGAGAACTTCACCGCCACACGCTATGCCGACCGCTACAAGATTGCCGCCGGTGCATCGTGGCGTCCCGCCCAGCGCGGTTCATACCTCAAGCGCATCACCTATCGCGCCGGTTTCAATTATACCCGTGATTATATGATGGTTGGTGACAACCATGTGCGACAGTACGGCGTGTCGGTGGGTTTCGGTTTCCCGGCTCCGGGACAAAAAACGGTATTGAACCTCGGCTTTGAGTATCTGCATCGCCAGGCTACCCCCCAGGCATTGGTCAAAGAGGATTACTTCAACATAAAACTTGGCATCAACTTCAACCAGTTGTGGTTTATGCAAAGCAAAATTCGGTAAGGAGCCGGCACGCCCTGCAGCGGTTGCCCGGCGTAGCGGCCGCAGTGATTGCGGTCTCGCTATTTGTGGCGTGTGACAACAGCACGCCCAAGGAAACCGTTGGCAACATCAACCCCGAACGCACCCCCACCATGGTTACCGATGACGTGGAGACCCTGATAAGCGACTCGGGGATCACCCGCTATCGCATAGTGTCGCCCAAGTGGATGGTGTTCAATGAGGCTCGTGAGCCACACTGGGACTTCCCCAAGGGGTTGGAGCTTGAAAGCTATGATGATAACCTTAAGCCGGACGCGTCAATCAAGTGCGACTCAGCCAAATACCTCAAGGACCGGCAACTGTGGCGTCTGGACGGCAAGGTGATAATCACCAACCGCAAGAAGGAGAAGTTCCTGACCCGCCAGTTATTTTGGGACCAAAAGGGACAAAAGGTTTACAGTGACTCCTTCATCCACATCGAGACCCCCGACAGGGTGCTTGAAGGGTATGGCTTCGAGGCCAATGAGCGCATGACAGCCTACCGCATACGCAACGTGTCGGGCATCTTCCCCGTCCCGGGCCGCGGGGCTCCCGGCGGGACGGCACCCGCAGTCGTTGCGGCACACACGCATTGAGGGCAGCGAGTTACCCCTCAAAAAGCTTACACAATCAAGAAAAAATACAAGACCTTAAAATATAGTGATGAAAAAGACATTTTTGATGGCTATAGCCGGGTTGACGGCATTCGGACTTTTTGCCGCCGAGCCTGCCGGATATTATACCACATGCGAGGGTAAGGGAGGTAAAAACCTGCTCACGGCCCTGCATGGTAAGATAGCATCACACACCACAATAGCCTACAAGGGCGGCCTTAACACACTCTTTGAGAAGAGCGACGCCCGCGAGGACGGCACGGTGTGGGACATGTACTCAACGGTACGTTACTCCTTCAGCAAAACCTGCGGTAATTACTCAAAGGTTGGTGACTGCTGGAACAAGGAACACTCATTCCCCAAAAGCTGGTTCAATGACGCATCCCCCATGTACAGCGATGCCTTCCACTTGTACCCCACCGACGGCAAAGTCAACGGGCAGCGCAGTAACTACCCGTATGGTGAGTGCGCCAACGGCACGCGCCTTGAGTCTCGGGCTTTAGGTAAGCTCGGCTCGGCCACAAACAGCGGATACAGCGGCACGGTGTTTGAGCCGGATGATGAGTATAAAGGTGACTTTGCACGCTCATACTTCTACATGGCGGCTTGCTACAACGACAAAATCAGCGGTTGGAACTCACCGATGCTTGCAGGGAACAGCTATCCCTGCTACACCCAATGGGCTTTGGACCTGTTGCTGAAGTGGCACCGACAGGACCCCGTCAGCGAGAAGGAACTCGACCGCCAGGAGGCTGTGTACAAGGAGCAGAAAAACCGTAACCCCTTTATCGACCACCCCGAGATGGTGGAATACATCTGGGGCAACAAGTCAAGTGAGGCATGGCACAGCGGCGCCACCCCCTCAAACCCCGTACTCAACGAGCCGCAAGACGGCTCAACGCTTGATATGGGTATCACCACCCCGGGGAAGGCTATAAGCGTGACGGTCACCGTCAATGGTACTGACCTGACTGCTGACCTCCCGGTGAGCATCTCGGGTACCGGGTTCAGTGTCGGCAGCCCGTTGATTTCAGCCTCTGATGCCAATAAGGGGTATCGCCTCACCGTACGCTTCTCATCGAGAGAGTTGGGCGGCCACACCGGCACGCTGACGATTGGCAGCGGCAGCCTGCAGGCGCGCGTAACCCTCAAGGTTACTGTTAACGGAACAATCACGGCCCTTGCGGCTGAGCATGTCGAGAGTGACGCCTTTACGGCCCGCTGGGTGGCACTTGAGGGTGCCGGCGACACCTATACCCTGCACGTGACGCAAGGCGGAAATGAGATAGAGGGCTATCCCGTTGATGTAAGGGCTGCTGACGGCCAATACACCGTGTATATGCTCATGCCACAGACCCGGTATCAGTATTATCTGACGGCCGGCTCCATCACCAGCAATGTCGTTGAGGTGACAACCCGCTCAATCAGCAGCGAGGTGCAACTAAGTTGCGATGAGCCCCTGGAGTTTGAGGTTGAAAAGGGCGGCGTCTCTGACCCCGCTGTGGTTATTGTAGATGTATTCAACCCGGAGACAGACCGGCTTGATCTGGCCATCCAGAAGCCTTTTGAAATCAGCCCTGACCGAGAAACCTGGGGCCAATTCATGACTTTGGACGTCAATGACGGACAGTTCTTCATACGCATGAATGCCTCAGAGTTTGACGAGGGTGAGTATACCAAAACCCTGTTTGTGTATGACACCGTTGACGGCTCCCTGATTGACGACCGCACAGAGGTGACCGGCACGGTAACCCGCGGCAATGCCATTGATGTCGTTGAGAAGGCCGGCGGCTGGTCGGCATGGGGCACCGTCGGGCAATTGCACTTTGACAACTGCAGCGACCGTCCTCTGCGCTATCAGCTTTACACCCTTGACGGGCGATGCCTGTTCAGCGGCCTTGCCGCCATGGGTCTGTCAACGCGCAACCTCACAGCCGGCTACTATGTGGTGGTCAGCGGTGATGAGGCCTTCCGCGTTGTCGTGAAATAAAAACTTAGAAAAGAATAGAGCGAAAGGATGTCAAAAGAGCTGACGGCACTTACCGACAAACCCGTGGGGCGGCTGTTATGGAGCTACAGCCTCCCCGCTGTTGTGGGTATGTTGGTAATGGCGCTTTATAATGTCTTTGACCGCATAATCATCGGCCAGGTTGTAGGCGCGGATGCTATTGCCGGTCTGACGGTGACATTCCCGGTAATGAACCTGTCGGCAGCCGTCGGTGTGCTGATAGGTGTCGGTGCTTCGTCACGCATCAGCATCCTGTTAGGGCAGGGGAGGCGTGAGGATGCCGAGCGCGTCCTTGGGAATGCCCTACTGTGGACGCTGATAAACGCCTGGATATACCTGACGCTCCTGGCCGTCTTCCTCGACCCTGTGCTCAGGGCTTTCGGTGCTTCAGAGGCCACCCTGCCATACGCCCGAGACTTTATGACGGTGATTCTTCCTGGTATGCTGGTGATGAACCTCACCTTCAGCTTCAACAACGTTATGCGCGCCTCGGGATACCCCACGCGCGCCATGGTGACGATGCTGATAGGGGCCGGGCTCAACGTTATCCTTGTGTCGATATTTGTTTTGGGCTTGGGGTTCGGCATTCGCGGGGCTGCCTTGGCAACCGATCTTGCCATGTTGGTGAGCTGCCTGTTTGTGATGGGGCACTTTACGCGTCGCACCTCCACTCTGCGCTTCCGCCGGGGCATCTATCGCCTGCGGTGGCACATCTTCACCGACATCGCGGCCATCGGTGCCGCTCCCTCGGTTGTCAATGCTGCTGCCTGCCTCATCAACATCATCCTCAACCGCTCGCTTTTTGTCTACGGCGGGGATGCCGCTATCGGGGCTGCCGGGGTGTTTGTGACATATACATCGCTGCTTACTTCGGTTATCATTGGTATGGCTCAGGGGTTGCAGCCGATTTTGGGTTACAACTACGGGGCCGGGCGATTTGATCGCTTGCGTCGTGCCTTTTGGCTGGCATCAGGCAGTGCCGTGATTATCTGCTCGGTGGGTACTTTGGGGGGCATGTTCTTTCCAGAGGCTATCGCAAGGGCTTTCACCACCGACGTTAACCTGATTGCACGTGTCGGCGAGGCGTTGCCGTGGGCTATGAAGGCGTTCTGGTTTGTGGGATTCCAGATTATCTCCACTTGCTTGTTCCAGTCTATAGGTATGGCCGGGCGCTCGATTTTCTTGTCACTGACGCGCCAGGTGCTTTTCCTGATTCCCTTGCTGCTTTACCTACCCGAGGTTTGGGGGTTGGCAGGGGTATGGAGCTCATTTGCCATAAGTGACGTGGTGGCTACGGTGTTGTCGGCACTGTTGGTTTTCAGTTTCTTCAAGAGCATATCCGCCGGGGCGCGTCAGACGAGCCTCTACGTGGAATAGGATAGAAAAAAGCCTGTTTGTTGTGAATGTAAAGATATATCCCCCTGAGGAACTTTTGGAGGCCCGCGTTCAGGTGCCTCTGTCAAAGAGCATGATAAACCGGGCCCTGATGATCGGTGCGCTGACCCCGGGCTCTGACGAACCAACCGTGCCGGATGATGTCTGCGAGGACACCCGTGCCATGGCCGCCGGCGCTGGTGTTGAGGTCGGAACCATTGACGTGGGCCCGGCCGGCACAGCCATGCGGTTTTTGGTGGCACTACATGCGGCGAGCCCGGGACACGATGTTGTGTTGACCGGCTCTGAGCGTATGCTGCATCGCCCGATTGCCCCCCTCGTGGATGCCCTGCGCACCCTTGGGGCCGAAATAGAGTATCTTGGTGAGGAGGGTTTCCCTCCCCTGCACATTATCGGGAAGCGCCTGAAGGGTGGGTCGGTGGAGGTTGACGGTACCGTAAGCTCACAATTCCTGTCGGCCCTGGCTATGATAGCACCAACTATGGAGGAGGCGCTTCAACTGGAAATAACCGGAAGCGAGCCGGTGTCCATGCGGTATCTTGACCTTACCCTGCGCATGATGCGCGACGCCGGGGCGGTGGCTGAGCGTGATGGTATGACCGTCACGGCTGCCGGAGAGTATTCGCCCCACCGGTTTGAGATTGAAGCGGACTGGTCTGCGGCAGCATTTTGGTATGAAATTGAGGCTGTGACATGTGGCTGGATAACAGTGGAGGGGTTGCAACGTGATTCCCTGCAGGCTGATGCCGACACCGCCGCGTTGTTTGAAAATTTAGGGGTGATGACCGACTTTGAACCTGAGGACAGCCCAGGATGCGTGGAGCTGAGCGCATCACCCGATGCTGCCCCGCGCTTTGTAGCGGATTTGCGCGGAACCCCTGACCTTGCCCCCGCTTTGACCGTTGCCTGCTGTCTGCTGCATATCCCATTCCGCCTTAGCGGTTTGGAGTCATTGCGCATAAAGGAGAGTGACCGCGTTGCCGTGTTATGTTGCGAGATGGCTAAACTTGGCATAGTCCTTGACGACACCCAAGGCCCCGGCGTGTTGACGTGGGAGGGCCGCATGATGCCCATTGAGGAGTTGCCCGTGTTTGATCCCCACGGTGACCACCGCATGGCCATGGCTTTGGCACCCGTGGGACTTTTTGTCCCGGGTATTATCATCAAAGATGCCGAGGTTGTGGCTAAGAGCTGGCCCGGTTTCTGGGAGGCCCTGCGCAATGCCGGCATCGGCGTGGTGGATGCCGAGGCCGAAGATGTTGAACCGCAAGAGGGACAAGAGTGACAGGGGCACTGATTATTCTGGCTGCAGTTGTCATCACCGGCCTGATATTGTGGCTTGGTGACCGTGGCAATAGTGCCGGAGGCGATGCACCACGGGCTATTGAAGCTCAACACGCTACCGACGGTGAGTGTTGCGGCATGCATGCAGTATGTGAGAAGGTGCCGGCCACGTTGCAGGCGGAGTATTTTAATGATGAGGAGCTTGATGCGTTCGCCGGCCGACCCTCAGACTCTTATTCTTCAGTCGAGGTAGAGGAGTTCCATGAGGTTATGATGACATTGCGTCCCGAGGAGCGTGCCCCGTGGGCCGTTGCAATCGAGCGCCGGGGAATAGCTTTGCCCGATTGTTTGCGTGATGAACTGATTCTGTTGATTGAGGATGCTTGAATACGCCTTTTTTCGTAACGCGCTGTGGTGTATAGCCATAATCTCGGTAATCGCCGGGCTGGTGGGTACCTATATCGTTGTCAGGCGTCAGGTTGCTATCGCCGGCGGAATCACCCATGCCTGTTTCGGCGGCTTGGGCCTGGGTGCATACTTAGGCTTCAGCCCGGTGGCATGCGCCGCTGTTGTGGCCGTGGGGTCGGCATTAGGGGTTGACCGTTTGTCGCGCAACAGCAATGTTCGCTCAGACTCTGCCGTGGCAGTGGTCTGGGGTGCCGGGATGGCCATGGGTGTGTTCTTTGTGTTCCTGACCCCCGGTTATGTCCCTGAACTCACCGCTTTTCTCTTCGGGAATATTCTAACTATCACCACTGCAGACCTATGGATTGCCGGCGGTTATGCACTGCTTCTGAGCCTTTACTTGTTGCTGCGTCACCGTCAAGTGGTTGCAGTGGCTTTTGACGCCGATTTTGCTCGTGTTGTCGGTCTGCCTGTTGGCCGTATAACAACAACCATGACAGTGCTCACTGCGGTCGGGATTGTCTTTACCATTAAAATGGTGGGGGTAATGTTGTTGATGAGCATGCTGTCTTTGCCGCAACTCACCGCCGAACGATTCACGCGTAGGCTTGTGCCAATGGCCTTGTGGTCGGTGGTTGTAACCCTGGTGGCATCCCTGGGCGGGTTGTGGCTCGGCTCGGTAATAGATGTGCCCTGTTCGGCCTTGATAGTCCTGCTTTTGGGGTGTACTTATCTGTTTGTGAGGGTGTATCAGGCCGTTAAAGGGCGACTAAAATCTTTTAACAATCATTAACACTGTCAACCTGAAAGCATTTGCTTTCAAAAAGATAGGATTGTTTGTTACGCCCTGTCTTGCTAAGGGTTTTAAAAAGCAAAAATGTCTATTTTCGTGCTGAAAGTTTCATTGCGAAACATACGGGGTTTTGATATTATATTCACCCTGTTTATCTTTGCAGTGACCGAAATTATTCAATCTTTAGATACCGTTTCTTTTCGTTAAGCTCCTTCATTCAAGATTCAATTTTTTTTCTTTGCAGTAAGACATTGAATATCCACTGACGTTAAGTACTATGTGTAAGCATCGGCGCGCTACCGTGAGGTAGTGCGCCGAATGTTGATAGGGACCCCTAAAAGATGCAATTAGCTAAGTTTGCATGCTTGACGTGCATCGTTGACGCCACACCACCGCGGTCATGCGGCCCGAAGCGACGAGCGGGAACAGAGGTTGCCGTGCGTAGGCATCCACCGTTGTGAGACCGACCTTTACCAATAAGTTGAAGCTCGGGGTGCTTCCTCACTCAGGTCACCCTGAATGACCAACATCCTCTTAACTGTTCAGGTGTCTACCTCCCTGCATTTGATTGAGTGTAACATTGTCATTGTATATAACAACGTTATTTTCTGTGTCAAAAATAAGGAGGCAGGCTCAAATGCCGGCAATGAACCTCGCAATAAATTCCAAATAGAGTCTCTTATTTTTTACGGCTTCTGCAGGATCTTTACTCATTAAAAGCGAAATTGCTCCTTGTCTAAGACAGAGCCAGTTCAATCTCAATGTCTTAACCTCGGGGCCTTTTTTGCCGGTCAGCCGAATGAAAATATCATCAATCAATTTTGAGGCCTCCTTGGCGGTTTGGGACAGGGGCCTCTCTTTAGCGATCATCAACTGATAAAGGGCGGCGTTTTCGCGAGCAAAATCCCAGTTAACCGAAGACAAAACCAGCAATTGCTTAATGGGGTCAGATTCCCTCTCAATACTTTTCTTACACCGCTCATACATCTCTTCATACCCTGTTTCCACGAGCTGCTGAAGCACTGCCTCCTTGTTCTTGAAATGGGTGTATACCACCGATGTAGTATATTCCACCGCATCAGCAATCTTACGCACAGTTACACGCTCCCATCCTTCGGCCACAGCAATATCCAGCGCCGCCCGCAGAATGCGTAGCCTCATCTTTTCTTGGTCGCGAAGTTTTCGGTCGATATGTTTAGCCATGCCATATAACATTGTTTGGCAAAATTACATAGTTATCCACTAATCCTCCAAATTATATGTTGCAGAAATTGCCGGGAATAGAAGATGGTTGAGACAAAGAAGAATTTTATGAGTTAATGAAGGGGAAAAGGGCATTAGTATTAAAAATAATGAATAAAGGTTAAATAACGTTATAAAATTGTGGCAGGATGCGGCGGAGAGGGCCTCAAATTGCTCAGTGAGCTAAAAATTTGTACTTTTGCGGTGATAAATCCGGAGGGGGCGTTCACGCTCCCTCTTTCTTTTGAACTATCAGAAAAACAAAGAGAGAATGCTTGACATAAAGAGCATACGCGCCAAGGTTGAGGAGTTCCTGAAAGATACTGATGCCTTTCCGGTTACTGTGGCTGTTGACCGTGACAACAACGTTACTGTTGAGATTGATGCTGAGACCGGGGTGGATCTGGAGACCTGTGAGGCCCTGAACCGCGCCCTGCAGGAGATGCTTGACGCCACGCCCGATGCCGACGACTATTCGCTTGAGGTAGGCTCAGCCGGGTTGACAACACCTTTTAAAGTTCCACGCCAGTTTGTGAAGTACCGGGGGAAACCCGTAACGGTATACACGCGCGATGGCCGCAAGGTGCACGGGGTGATGGAGGATGTGAAGGTACTACCCGACGAGGATGTCGCCTTCACCGTATCCTACACGCGCAAGGAAAAGGCCCCAGGTGAGAAGCGTCCCCACAATGTGGATGTGGTGGAACCTTTCAAATTCAAGGAGGTCAACCGCGTGGAGTATGACCTTGATGCTGAATAACAGCTGACCCCGCTGAAGAAACTATTATCTAATCAGAAAAATAAAGAAACCAATATATATGGCACGCAAAGAAGAGACTCCCAACATGGTGGAGCGTTTCGCCGAATTCAAGGAACTGAAAAACATTGACAAGACAACGATGATGACAGTCTTGGCAGAGTCGTTCCGCAACGTGTTGCGCTCGCAATTCGGTTCTGACGAGAATTTTGACGTAATCCTGAACCCCGATAAGGGCGATGTGCAGATATTCCAGAACCTGGAGATTGTCCCGGACGGCACACCGATGACCAAGGAGAACAAGAACAAGCAGATAACCCTGTCAGAGGCCCGCGAGGACAACAACCCCGATGCCGAGGTAGGCGAGGAGCACGTGCGCGAGATATACTTCGAGAAGTTCGGGTATCGCGCCATCCAGTCCCTCAAGCAGATATTGCAGAGCAAGATTCTGGATCTGCAGAAGAACGCACTCTTCACCAAGTTCAAAGCCATGGAGGGTGAGCTGATTGTCGGCGAGGTATATCAGACATGGTCACGCGACACCCTGTTGCTTGACGACGAGAAGAATGAGCTGATGTTGCCAAAGAGCGAGTCGATACCCGGCGACTTCTTCCGCAAAGGTGAGATGGTACGCGTGGTTATCAAGGAGGTTTCAAACAAGAACAACAACCCCAAGGTGACGGTGTCGCGCCTTGACGAGCGTTTTATGCGTCGGCTTTTTGAGCTTGAGGTGCCTGAGATCCATGACGGACTTATAAACATAAAGGCAGTGGCACGCATCCCAGGTGAGCGCGCCAAGATTGCCGTTGAGAGCTATGACGACCGCATCGACCCCGTTGGCGCATGTGTGGGCGTGAAGGGTAGCCGCATACACGGCATCGTGCGCGAGCTGCGCAACGAGAATATTGACGTCATCACCTATTCCAAAGACCCCAAGCTGTTTATTCAGCGTGCTTTGGCCCCCGCCAAAATCAACTACATACACCTGCTTGAAGAGGAGGTTGAGCCCACCGAGAAGGAGATCAAGGCCGAGGCTGCACGTGCTGCCAAGGAGAAACGCGAGCCTGAGGAACTCAAGCCTAAATTGATTAAAAAAGCTGAGGTGTATGTTTATCCCGAGGATGTCCAGTATGCCATCGGCAAGGGCGGCCAGAACATAAAATTGGCCTGCATGCTCACCGGCTATCAGATAAATGTGTGGCGTGAGGACCGCAACCCCGTCAAGGAGGAGGATATCTATCTGGATGAGTTCCGCGATGAGATTGACGGCTGGATGATTGACGAGCTGAAGAACATAGGCTGCATAACCGCCTGCGGTGTTCTTCGCAAGGGCCGCGAGGCACTGATTGAGGAGAGCGACCTCGAGGAGGAGCAGATTGACCACATCATCGAGGTGCTGAAAGCCGAGTTTGAGGATGAGGATGAGGCACCCGCTGACGAGGCACCCGCTGCTGACGCCCCCGCTGAATAACAAGCCCTGACAACCGGGCGTCCCTGAAAACCTCTTTCCCCAACAGAAACAACAACAAACAAATACCCCATAAATGGCGAAAAAGAAACTGAGCAAAGTAGCTGCGGAATTCAACGTGACGATGAGCAAAATCGTGAGTAAACTTGGCGATAGCGGCATCGAGATAGCGGAGAATCCCAACTCGTCGATCGATGAAGCGGCATACGAAATCCTGGTGAAGGCCTATGCGCCTGACCGGGCGTTGAAGTCGCAGACCGACAGCGAGATTACGGCCCGCAAACGCGAGCGCGACAAGGCCAAGGAGGAGAAGGCCAAGGCCGAGGAGGCACGTCGAGCCGCCGAAGAGGCCGAGGCGAAGCAACGTGCCGCCGAAAAGGCTGCCGCTGAGAAGGCTGCGGCCGAAAAAGCCGCCGCCGAGAAAGCTGCCGCTGAAAGAGCGGCTGCCGAAAAAGCTGCTGCTGAAAAAGCCGCTGCTGAGAAAGCTGCGGCAGAGAAGGCTGCTGCCGAAAAGGCCGCGGCAGAGAAAGCCGCGGCAGAGAAAGCCGCCGCTGAAAAGGCTGCTGCTGAAAAAGCAGCTGCCGAGAAGGCTGTTGAGACTCCCAAACCTGAGGAAAAGACCCAGGAGATCTTTACCCTCGGTACCCCCAAGCCCACCGTACAGCTGAATGTGCTTGGCAAGATTGATCTGTCAGCCATAAACTCATCCACACGTCCCAAAAAGAAAGGCAAAGGTGAGCATGGCGGCAACGGCGACCGCAAAAAGCGTCGCCGCGTTGACGGACAGCGCGCCGACTTTGAGAAGACCGTCGGCCGCAATACCTCAGGCACCACCAGCATCAGCGCCGAGCGTAGGCCTGCTCAGAATCAGGGGCAGGGTGGACGCAAGCGTTCAGACAAGCGTCGCCAGTCAGCACCGGCTCAGCATCAGGAAATCAATGACGAAGAGGTACGTAACCAGATAAAGGAGACCCTGGCACGCCTTACCCAAAAAGACAAAGCCCAGAAGAAAGGTGCCAAATGGCGTAAGGAGAAGCGCGAAGCAGCCGCAACGCACGCCCGCGAGGCAGCCGCCGAGGCAGCTGCCGAGAGCAAGATACTGAAACTGACGGAGTTTGTCACCGCCAGCGACCTTGCCTCAATGATGAACGTGCCGGTGAACAGCGTCATTGCCACCTGTATGAACTTGGGTGTAATGGTGTCGATAAACCAGCGCCTGGATGCCGAGACCATTAATATTGTAGCCGAGGAGTTCGGTTTCCAGACAGAATATGTATCAGCCGAGGTTGTTGACGCCATACATGTAGAGGAGGATGCCGAGGAGGATCTGCAACAGCGCCCGCCCATCGTAACCGTGATGGGACACGTTGACCACGGTAAAACCTCGTTGCTCGACTATATACGCAACGCCAATGTTATTGCCGGTGAGGCCGGCGGTATCACCCAGCACATCGGTGCATACCACGTCACTCTGTCTGACGGCCGCCACATCACCTTCCTTGACACTCCCGGCCACGAGGCATTCACCGCCATGCGTGCTCGCGGTGCTAAGGTTACCGACCTTGTGATTATTATTGTTGCCGCCGATGACGCTGTGATGCCCCAGACGGTTGAGGCCATCAACCACGCCACCGCCGCCGGGGTACCCATAGTCTTCGCCATCAACAAAGTTGACAAACCGGCGGCTAACCCCGAGAAAATCAAGGAGGAGCTCGCCAACATGAACTATCTTGTCGAGGATTGGGGCGGAAAGTATCAGAGCCAGGACATCTCTGCCAAGAAGGGTATCGGCGTTGACGAACTGATGGAGAAGGTGCTTCTTGAGGCTGAGA
>CAYMNF010000035.1:0-22479 GCA_964391735.1 uncultured Bacteroides sp.
CCTTGCGGATGGTGGGGAAGTTGGTGAGCATGCCACCGGGCCAGCGCTCGATAACGTAGGGCATATTAACCTGTGAGGCCTTGTCGGCAACAACCTGCTTGGCCTGTTTCTTGGTGGCTACAAAGAGGACTTTCTTGCCCTGCTTAGCCATGTTCTTGAGGATATTTGCGGCCTCCTCGAGCTTGGCGGCAGTTTTGTACAGGTCAATGATGTGGATACCGTTGCGCTCCATAAAGATGTAGGGAGCCATTGCGGGATTCCATTTGCGTTTGAGGTGGCCGAAGTGACAGTTGGCGGCCAACAGTTGGTCAAAAGTGGGGGTTGCCATTTTTGTGTTTTTGGTTTTTTGGTTGCTTGTTTACGTTCTTTATTTTCTGCCACGGGGCCAAAAGGCCCTCAGGCAGCAACCGCACCAGGTAGGGAACGCGTCCATCCGGGCGGTTTAGATGCTAAACCTCGCCGGCAGTGCCGATTGTGACATCGACAACAGCCGGCTAAGCAGCACAGGTACACGCACGGGGCAGGGAAAAACCGCCGGGGCAATGCGCCTGTATGGGGTGTAAGGGGGTCCTTAACGCTTGCTGAACTGGAAGCGCTTGCGAGCTTTGGGACGGCCCGGTTTCTTACGCTCAACGGCGCGCGGGTCACGGGTCATGAAGCCCTCGGCGCGCAGGGCTGATTTATCCTCGGGATTAACCTTCACCAACGCACGGGCGATGGCAAGACGCAGGGCCTCAGCCTGTCCTTTGTAACCGCCACCGTCAAGGTTGACGCGGATGTCGTACTTGTCACCGACCTCAAGGGTTGTCAGCGGCTGGCGAACGATGTACTGCAGGATTGATGAGGGGAAGTAAACGTCAAGCGGACGGTGGTTGATGGTAATAACACCGGTACCATCCATAAGAATCACGCGGGCTACGGCGGCTTTGCGGCGCCCTACTGCATTAACTTTTTCCATAGTTGTCTACCGGTCTTTATTATTTGATTTTGTTGATATCAATTTCCTTGGGGTTCTGGCCCTGATGGGGATGCTCGGCACCGCTGTAAACAAACATGTTTTCAAGGATGCGACGGCCAAGACGATTTTTGGGGAGCATGCCTTTTACAACTTTTGTAAACAAGGGGTTGTAACCGCTCTTGATGTGCTTGTTGTGAGCCTTCTGGAGCAATACCCTGGGGGTGCTGATGCGCTGGCCGCCGGGATAGCCGGTGTAGCGAACATACTCACGGTCGTCCCACTTGTTACCGGTGAGGCGCACCTTGTCGGCGTTGATGATGATGACGTTTGAGCCGCAATCAACATTGGGGCTGTAGCACGGTTTGTTTTTGCCACGCAGCAAAATGGCCACTTTTGAGCACAGACGACCCAAAACCTGGTCGGTAGCGTCAACTATAACCCACTCCTTTTCAATGCTCGCAGCATTGGGAGTAAGAGTCTTGTAGCTTAATGTATCCACAATTTTTTTCTTAAAAATCCGGGCGCCGAAACGCCGGGAAAGGTTTGATTTTCTGGTTTTTACCGGGCAAGTCCTGAGGGGGTAACGTCCGTCGGTCGGCCAAGGCCGGCGGGGCACACACCGTCATCGCTATACCCAACTTGGATATAATCGGCGTGCAAAGGTATGAAAATTAACCCGAATCGCAATCCCAATCCCCCGCCCTCGCCTCGTGCACGCTACAAGTTTAACATTTTTTAGCATTATACCTCCCCATGCCCTCCTCCACCCAATACAATTTGAAGAAATACACCTTATATAATAAGAAGAAATACACCTTATATAATAAAAGGGGGATTTGAAAAAAGATTTTGGCGGATTAAAAAAAAGGTGTACTTTTGCACCGCAAATTGTGCGTAGGTTTTTACCGATGTCGTTTGCATCAATTGTAAGTACTCGCAATCTCTGGCGGGACGTGCAGCCCGCGAATATTGCGCTTGTCAAACCAAAACCATTCAAAAAAGCAATGGATCTTATCAAAATTGCCAACGAGGCCTTTGCCACCGGCAAGCAACATCCCGACTTCCAGGCCGGTGACACCATCACCGTTGCCTATCGTATCAAAGAGGGTAACAAAGAGCGTACCCAGATGTACCGCGGCGTTGTAATTCGCATCAGCGGTGACGGTGAGAAAAAACGTTTCACCGTTCGCAAAATCAGTGACAACATTGGCGTTGAGCGTATCTTCCCTATTGAGTCACCGTTCATCGACAGCATCACCGTTAACAAATACGGTAAAGTACGTCGCGCAAAACTTTACTACCTGCGCAAACTCACCGGCAAGAAAGCTCGCATCAAAGAGCGTCGCGTAAAGAAAGCTTAATCAGCAACCCAATGATACCACGGGGCCGCGCACACAGCGTAGCCCCGTTTTTTTATGGCAGATAGTAAAAGTATTAGTATTTTTGCCGTGGAAAAAGAAATACACAGAATATGACCTTAACAGAGATAAAAGAGAAAGTGCTTGGCGGGGGTGACATCACACGCGCCGAAGCATCTTTCCTTGCCACCGTGCCCCTTGATGAACTTTGTGATGCAGCCGATGAGGTAACAAAACACTTTATGGGCACCGAAATGGACTCATGCTCAATTGTGAACGCCCGCAGCGGCCTTTGTAGCGAGGACTGCAAATGGTGTGCCCAGGCAACACGTCATCACACGGGTTGTGCAACATATAACATCCTTGACGAGGAGGAGGTTATGGCCGCCGCATGCCGCAACGAGGAGGCCGGCATACAGCGTTTCTCACTGGTGACCAGCGGGCGTGCCGTCACCGGCAGCGACCTTGAAAAGTTCATCAAAATATTAGAACGGCTGCGCAGGGAAACCAATCTTAAGCTCTGTGTCTCAATGGGTTTATTGGGCGAGAAGGAGATGCGCCGGCTGCGCGAGGTCGGTGTAACGCGCTACCACTGCAACATGGAAAGCAACCGCACACACTTCAAGAAGCTCTGCACCACCCACACCCCTGAGGATAAAGCGCGCACCCTTGAGGCAGCCCGGGCGGCAGGGTTGGAGGTATGCTCCGGTGGCATTATCGGCATGGGCGAGAGCCTTGAGGACCGCATTGAGTTCGCCATTGAGCTGCGCGACCTTAACCCGGACTCAGTACCCATCAATATCCTGACCCCCATCAAGAATACCCCCCTTGAGAATGAGCCACTCATCAGCGAGGAGGATATTATACGCTCTGTTGCGCTCTTCAGGATGATTTTACCCAAAAAGGGGTTGCGCTTTGCCGGCGGACGCTTGCGCATAAGCCGTGAGGCACAGATGCGCATGTTGCGTGGGGGTGTGCACGGGGTGTTGATGGGCGACATGCTCACCACCGTCTCAAACCAGATAAGCGATGACCGCCGCATGTTTGCCGAGGTAGGCCTCAAGTTCTGAAGCCTTCCATTTGGGCCGCGCAGTTTTGTACATATAATATTTTAACTAACTTTGTCCACGAAAACAGCACCCCTTTTGGGGTTGAAAAGGGAACACGGTGTGAATCCGTGACAGAACCCGCTGCTGTAAGTCCCATGCCGGGGAGGAAATATCAACCCCGGCGCCCCTCCCGATATACCGCCACTGGGCCCAACGCCCGGGAAGGCTTCGAGAGGACGGGGATAAGTCAGAAGACCTGCTGTTTTCAGAATGCCATCGGCACACCCCGGGCAATGGGTGCACGTTCTGACAATTTATCCCCCGCAAAAAACCATCGGGAATAGTTTGTAGAAACACCGTGTTGTTCGGTCTGCGTCGAAAAAACTTTTTTTGAAAATCACGCAAAAACTACAACACAACAGATTAATTCAACAAACTATGAAGCGTACTTTACTGCTTGGAGGTATTCTGCTGCTCGGCATGGGCATCGGCTCAGCCAACGACGGCGTAATCACACTTGACCTCACCAAATCCACCACCCCGTTGCAGTTCAACCCCGAGAACGGGTCATGGACGGGAACATACGACGATGATGCAACGGCCATTGTCAGCCAATGCTTCAGCTTTGTACACAGCTCGATGGGTGAATATGAGACCTGGTGGGATTTCACTGCCTCAAATTCAGCAGATAACAAATACTATGAAAACTCCCTTGCGCACCAGTGGAGCAACATGGCCAAAGGCGGCATAGTGCTTGGCGAGGATGGCAAGGTGAAGATGGATGAGTTCGGCGCCCCCGTTGTCAGTGCTGAGGTCCCCTATCTGGTCGGTTTCTACAACTACTACTTCTCGAAACGTCCCACCGACATGGTCTTCAACGATGGCAAAAACTACAAGGCGGTGGGGGTTTTTGTCAACATGAACAGCTACCCGTATTATTGCATCGAGTATGGGGATGCCTTTGCACGCGCCTTTAATAACGGAGACCGCTTAACGCTGACTATCCACGGCGTGGCCCCTGACGAGTCAGAGAAGACCGTTGAGGTAACTATGGCTTCATACGCCAACGGAGACCTCACCATAAACCGGGGCTGGAAGTATGTTGACCTCAGTGAACTTGGCACAGTGAACGAGATTTACTTTACAATGGAGAGTACCGACACCGGGGACTACGGGATGAACACCCCCGGATACTTCTGCCTTGACAAGCTGATGGTAACCCCGGCCGGGGATTCTGCCCTGAAGAGCGTAAGCGCTGATGAGTCCACAATAACCTACGACAGCGTCGCCAAGATTGTGCGTGTAACGGGTGCCGACTTCACCATGATTAGCGACATCGCCGGCCGTACTGTATTGTCAGGGGACGGCACGGAGTTTGAGCTGGGCTCACTGCCCGCAGGCGTCTACATCATCACCGCCGGCAGCCGCTCGCTCAAAATCGCCAAGTAACTTTTTTAGCCCATGTCCCACGGGGTTAAAAGCCACGGGGGTATGAAATTAGGGAAAAAGTTGTAACTTTGCATCGTGAAGCGCCCCGGCAACTTTCGGGGCCAAAGAATGCAAACACATAAAAATACAATAAGGAATAATGGCAACGACTGCTGACTTTAAAAACGGTATGTGCCTCGACATTGACGGGGACTACTTCTTCATCAAAGAATTTCTGCACGTAAAACCGGGCAAGGGTCCGGCCTTTGTACGCACCAAACTGCGCAATGTAAAGACAGGCCGCATCCTTGACAAGACCTGGAACTCAGGCGTAAAGGTAAACGAGGTGCGCATTGAGCGTCGTCCCTATCAGTATCTCTACAAAGATGACATGGGGTACAACTTTATGCATACCGAGACCTTTGAGCAGGTTGCCATCCCCGGCGAGAGCATCGAGGGTGTACAGTTCCTGAAAGAGGGAGATATCTGCGAGGCCATGGTACACGCCGCCTCAGAGACCATCCTTACATGCGAGATGCCCCCGAACGTCGTTCTTGAAGTCACCTACACCGAGCCCGGCATCAAGGGCGACACAGCCACAAACACCCTGAAGCCCGCCACCGTTGAGACCGGCGCCGAGGTGCGTGTGCCGCTGTTCATCAACATCGGTGACAAGGTGAGGATTGACACCCGTGACGGGTCATACCTTGAGCGCATCAAAGCCTAAAAACTCTATACCCCCGGGGCGCAATCCCCGGGGGTTCTTTATCTCCCGCCGTTTTACGCACACCGCTAAACCCCTGAGGATAAACCAATAAGGGAATCGCCACAACCTTTTCCATGTTACGGACGTTTTAATTACGAAACCAAAAACAAGAAAACTATGAGCGATTTCACTACTATCCTCAACGACACCAAGCCGGTGTTGGTTGACTTCTTTGCCACCTGGTGCGGACCGTGCCGGGTACAGTCCCCGATATTGGAGCAAGTTAAAAAGACTGTGGGAGACAAAGCCGTTGTGTTGAAGGTTGATATTGACCAGAATCGCGAGCTCGCCGAGAGGTATCGCGTAATGTCTGTCCCCACACTTATAATTTTCAAGAATGGCGAACCGGTATGGCGCGCCTCAGGCGTTCAGCAGGCCGATGTGCTTGTTGACAAGCTTGCCGAACACTATTGAACAATCGATGTTGCCGACAAAGGCAACCTCCGTATCGGCCCGGAATGGAGCAATCCGCCCGTGGCCGCACGGTGACACCCTATGACACACACCACGCCCCGGTGAGACCCACGGGCGTGGCCTTGTGTATTTTGCATCCCTCACGCTCTCTCCCCCCCAAGTACCCTCATAGCCAAACCAAATGTCTACAATACTCAGCACACTGCCTGCTGACGGCGCACGCCGCCACCCCGACCGCCCGGCCATGTACAGCCAAGGGCCAGATGACACCTGGATTCCCCTGACGTGGCAAAAGTTTGCCGATGACACAGATGCCATAGCAGCCGCCCTTATTGACCTGGGTGTAGAGCCCGGAAGTATGGTCACCATTTTCTCAGCCAACCACACCGATTGGCTGACGGTAGACTTCGCAGCCTATACCCTTCGCGCCGTGCCGGTGTCAATCTACTCAACCTCTACCCCACAGCAGGTTGCTTACATCATCAAGGATACCTCAGCCGAGACCCTGTTTGTTGACAATCTGGGGCGGCTTGAGACAGCCTTGGTAGCCGCGGCAGAGTGCCCGAGCCTGCGCCGCATAGTTCTGTTTGAAGGGGAGGCCCCCACCGATGCACCAATCGAGGTGCTGACGTGGCAGGAGGTTCTCACCCGCGGTTATGAGGCCGACGAGGAGGTGAAAACCGAGGTGAAAAAGAGGCGCGCCGAGGCCGCACCTGATGACATCGCTACCCTGATATACACCAGCGGCACCACCGGCGAGCCGAAGGGAGCAGTCCTGACGCATAACAATTTTGACAGCACCCTGCGCAGTCACCGCGAACGCCTGACATCGCTCAGCGACCGCGACACATCGGTAGCCTTCTTGCCTCTGAGCCACATCTTTGAGAAGGGTTGGACATACTTGTGCCTGTTTCTGGACATGAGGGTGTATGTTAACGCCGACCCCCACATTCTGCAGGAAGTGCTGAAGCAGGTTCGCCCCACGTGCATGTCGGCCGTGCCAAGGTTTTGGGAGAAGGTCTACACTGCTACCCACGAACTTATAGCCCGAATGCCAAAGATACAACGCATGATGGTGGGACGAGCCCTGAAGATAGGACGGCGGCGCAATCTTTACTATAAGCGGCTGGGCCTGGAGGTGCCCAAGATGCTTGAGCGGCAATATAGTTTTTGGGACAAACGCGTGTTCTCAAAACTGAGACATGCAATCGGTTTTGACCACCCCAACATCTTCCCCACCGCCGGCGCGCCGGTGTCAAATCAGATTGTCGAGTTTTTCAAGACCTGTGGGCTAAACATAATGGTAGGATACGGGCTTTCTGAGACGACCGCCACAGTTACCTGCTTCCCGTACATCGGTTACCAGATCGGCACCGTGGGGACGCCCATCCCCGGGGTAGAGGTTCGTATAGGTGCGAACAATGAGGTACTGGTAAAAGGGCCGTCGGTGATGCGCGGCTACCATAACAAACCCGAGGCCACGGCAGAGGCGTTTACCGACGACGGGTGGTTCCGCACCGGCGATGCCGGCAAACTTACCCGCCAGGGCGCATTGGTTTTGACCGAGCGCATCAAAGACCTCTTCAAGACCTCAAACGGCAAATATATTGCCCCCCAGATGCTTGAGACCCTGCTCGGCACTGACAAATTCATTGAGCAGGTGGCCGTCATTGCCGACAAACGAAAATATGTCTCGGGGCTTATAGTTCCCAACTTTGACGCCATCAAGGAGTATGCCCGCAAAAAGGGACTGCGCTTCAAGAACCTTGAGGAGCTTGTAAAACGGCCTGAGATAAAAAAGCTTATAAGCGATCGAATAGAACGACTGCAAAAGGAGCTTGCCCCCTATCAGCAAATCAAGCGCTTCACGCTGCTGCCGCGGGAGTTCAGCATAGAGTCCGGCGAGCTTACCAACACGCTGAAAATCAAGCGCCCGGTAATCAACAAGCACTTCAGCAAGGAGATTGAGGCAATGTATGTATAACAGGTGGGCAGCGGCCTAAGCAAGGTTCTCAAGCTGCCCCACCATATAATTGCTACCGCCCACAAAAATTACATCCCGAGGGGTGGCTGACGCTTGCGCGGCCTTTAAGGCCTCATTTACGTTATTGTATACCCTGACAGTTGCTTGTGGCAGGGATTCCTGTGCCAGCATTGCGAGCTTGTCAGCCGGCAAAGCGCGGCCGGTATTTGTCGGGGCTGTGGCATAGAGCGTGAAGGGTTGCAGCGGGGCCATGAGATTGACCACCTTTTGCACATCCTTGTCGGCGACAAATCCGGCAATAATATGCTTGTGGCCGGGAAGGGTCGACAGCTGAGCCACTATTCGTCTCCAGGCATCTGGATTGTGCCCGGTGTCAACTATTGTGAGCGGATTGCGCTCTTTAATCATCCACCGTCCCCGCAATCCGCTCTTTGCGATGCCGACGCCGAGGCCCTCTCTGACGGCTTGCGCCGGGATATTGAATCTCCCCTCAAGAATCTTTAAGGCTGCCAGGATGCCGCGCAGATTGTCGCGCTGGAAGTCACCGCAAAGTTCGGTTTTGATCTTACCCCATGGTGAATCATTGACAGTGACATACCCTTCAGGTGTCACTGAGAAACAATCTTCACCACCATCATTAGCAAACGTTATGGGCGCGTCCTTTAGGGCAGCTGCCTGCAGCAAGACCTCCTTTACCCCGGCATCCGTCACGCTTGACACCACCACGGGAACCCCGGGCTTGATGATGCCGGCCTTCTCGGCAGCAATCTGCGGCAGGGTATCGCCTAACAGGTCGGTATGGTCCAGGGCAATATTGGTAATGATGGAAAGCTCGGGGGTGATAATATTTGTCGAGTCCAACCGGCCTCCCAAACCGGTTTCAATAACCGCCACATCCACCCCTGCGCGGCTGAAGGCATCAAATGCCATGACCGTGGTTAGCTCAAAGAACGAAGGCTCAACGGGCAAGGACATCCGGCGATATTGCTCCACAAAGCGGCACACATCCTCCTTGTCAATCATTTGTCCGTTGATGCGTATCCTCTCGCGGAAATCCACAAGGTGTGGCGATGTAAACAACCCGGTCTTCAGCCCGGCAGCCTGCAATACCGCCGCCAGGGCATGGGCGGTGGTTCCTTTACCGTTGGTACCGGCGATGTGCACGGTGCGCAGAGCGCGTGACGGATTGCCAAAAGCATCATCAAGAGCCTGCACGCGTTCAAGTCCCGGCTTGTAGTCAGCGCTGCCGTTGCGCTCAAAGGCCGGCATGCAGCGGTATAAAAAATCAATGGCCTCAGGATACGTCATCCTCAATCAAATATAAATTAAATACCCGGCGATGCCCGCAAGGCAGATTACGGCAATAGGGTGGATTTTGGCAAAGTACACTAAGCAGAAAGATGCCAGGCATATCACCACCGAGATCCAAACCTCACCGACCTCAGAGCCGAAATTTGCCGCGTTCATCAGCAACATCGCTGCCGAGGCTATCAGTCCGACCACCACGGGGCGTAAGCCGGCGAAGACCCCTTTAACCTGCGCACTTTCCTTGTGGCGAGCTATAAAATGGGAGGTATACAGTACAAGCAGGTATGAGGGGAGTACTACCGTCAGGGTGCAGACGACTGACCCTAACAACCCGTACCATACGCCCTGCAGACCGGATTGCCCGGGTGCAACATATCCGATATAGGTGGCTGAGTTAATGCCGATGGGACCCGGGGTCATTTGTGAGATGGCCACGATGTCGGTAAACATCTTCTCGGTAATCCACCCGGGCGTAACAATCTCACGCTCAATCAGGGCCAGCATGGCGTATCCGCCACCGAAACCAAAGATGCCAATCTTGAAGTAGCTCCAAATCAACTTAAGATATATCCCCATCAGGCCTTCCCTCCTTTCTTCAAGTTATGGTGAGCAACGGCAAAACCTATTCCGCCCCCCAAGACAATATACAATATAGGGTTGGAGACCACGGGCCACCCGCTCCACACTAACAACGCCACCGCCACGGGCACACCCCACAGCCACCCTCGCAACTTTGCTGCACGGGCCGAGGTTACAACCGGGGCAAGAATCAATGCCACCACCGCCGGGCGTATACCCCTGAAAACCGCTGATAACACATGGTTATTCTTTATGGCATCCGGGGTAAGAAAAATGGCTATTGCCAGAATAATCAGAAATGAGGGCAATATTGTGCCCGCAGCGGCAGCCAATGAGCCCCCGCGGCCCTTGATGCGGTCGCCGACGGCAATGGCCATGTTCACGGCAAGAATGCCGGGTAGCGACTGCGCCATGGCAACCAAGTCAAGAAACTCCTCCCTCGGCAGCCATTTATGACGGTCAATTATCTCCTTTTCAATAATTGACAGCATGGCCCATCCACCCCCGAAGGTGAAAAGACCGATTTTAAAGAATGTGGTAAAAAGCTCGCGCTTTGTCCCTGCCATACGTTTTGCTATTTTCACCGCAAAGTTAACACGGTAAATGTAAAATTTAAAAAATTTCTTTGAACCAAACAGGTGTCTTATCCTTTATATAGGTGTATATGTACAAGAAAGTACAACACTCCTGATTTGACAAAAAATAACAACATAATGAAATCATTAAAGATGAAAACCCTGACAGCCCTGACCTCAACAGCGTGTTTTATAGCCCTTATGTCCCTGAGCAGTTGCGGGACGCCCAAAACCGTGGTAGCCGAGAATGCCGGCAACACGCAATCGCGCCCCGTGCAACAGATGACCCGCTCACAAGTGATACAAAGCATCTCGGGTGATTGGGCAGTGACCGAAGTCGGTGGCACCCCCGTCACAGATACCACCCCTGAGACATTCCCCTATATTACCCTTTCAGCCAACGAACTGACTCCTGACCGCGCCGTGGACTTCTGTGCCTACAACGGCTGCAACATAATCAACGGAACGTTCACCCTTACCGGCAACGAGGTGAAAAAAGCGGGCGACTATGCCTCAACCATGCGCCTGTGCCCTGATGCCAAATATGAGATGGCAATGGCCGCAGCCCTCGAGGACATGCACCGCATCAAGCTTGAACGATTCAACAACGAATGGTTTATGTACCTGCAAAACAGTGATGGCCAAAACCTGATGATTATGCGCAAACACAACCTCAACTTCCTTGCCGGTGCCTGGCGCATCACCCGCATCAACGGCCGCGAAGTCCCCAAGGATGCCGGTATCCAGATGGTGATAGACCTGAACAACTACAAGATCCATGGCAATGCCGGGTGCAACATTCTCAACGGTACTATAGCCGTGAACATGGAGGTAGAAAACGGCGTGAGATTCGGGAATCTTGGCACCACCCGTATGATGTGCCCCAATATTGAGCTTGAACAGGAATTCCTGCAGGCACTGGGCCAGACCGCGGTTGCCGTCCCCGCTGACAAGGACAAAAAAGCGCTGCTTGAAGATGCCCAAGGCAACGTACTTGTTGAGATGACACGCATGACGCGTGAGGAGCTTCGGGACTGATGCAACTGTTAATTTAAAACAGAAGTACTTTACGATATTTTACACATTTTAACATACTGATTCATCAACCCTATCGGACGTAAAAGTTCGGTAGGGTTTTAAATGTTAAAATATTACATGGTGTAACTCAGATAGTTACGCTTTTCCCTTTGTACACGGGCGCAATGATTTCACATTTTTTAAACTTAGAATTTTCGCTAATGTGGTCATACTTACTAAATTTGAACAGAAAAGAGGAACAACTGTTAAATTCAGTTAAAATCCATAACCTAAAATCACAAAGAATAGATACCTGATGGAACAGACACTCATCATCTTCAAACCCTCATCAATTGAGCGTGGTCTTGTAGGCCGCATCCTTGACCGTTTCCAAAGCAAAGGCCTGATAATTGCCGGCTTGAAGATGATGCAACTGAACGAGGAGATACTGCGTGAGCACTATGCACATCTTGTTGACAAACCCTTTTTCCCGGTGCTGATGCGCTCGATGATGGCCTCACCGGTCATCGTCATGGTGTTGCGCGGCACAGATGCCATCAAGGTAGTGCGCCTGATGACGGGTGCCACCAATGGCCGTGAGGCTTTGCCCGGTACCATTCGCGGCGACTTTGCCATGAGCAATCAGGAGAATATTCTGCACGCCTCGTCATCGGCTGAGGATGCTGTGGCTGAGGTAAAACGCTTCTTCAAGCCTGAGGAGCTGTTTGACTACACCCCTGTCACCCTCCCGTTCATCTACAGCCCCGAGGGTTTCTAAAAACCGGCAACCCTAAGCCCGGGCCGTGACGCTGAATAGCGGCGCACACGGCAAATAAACCTTGCCACGCACAGCGCGTGCTTACCACAGTAACATACCAATGATTAAGAAAACAATTATAGCCCTTTGTTGCGCCATGACAGTGTTTGCCGGTGGCAGCCAAAGCATAAAAGTGCCCGCCACCCACAAGGCCGAGCACAAAAAACTGCAGGCCTACCAAAAACCGGCCACCGAAGCGCTTAGCAAGGTCAACACCCTGAAACTGCAACAGCAGCAGCAACGCGAGGAACAGAAGCGCCGTCGCGAGGCCGTTGAAGAGGTCTATAGCATTTGTTGGAACTCACAGAGCGTCAACCCTTACGGGAAATCGGTGAAGATACCGGCAACCAAGGATATTGACGTATCAGAATACGTTAGCCCCCTTGACAAGGTGCGCGTGTCATCACCCTACGGCTGGCGCCCCAAATTCGGTCGTATGCACCGAGGCGTTGACCTGTCACTGAGTGTGGGCGACACTGTACGCTCGGCTTTCTCGGGCAAGGTTCGCCTGGTCAAATATGACCCTAAGGGTTACGGTTACTATGTAGTGGTGCGCCATGACAACGGTCTGGAGACTGTTTACGGCCACTTGTCGCGCCAATTGGTTAAGCCCAACCAGCCTGTGAAGGCGGGTGAGCCCATAGCTCTTGGCGGCAACACCGGCCGCTCAACCGGCCCCCACTTGCACTTCGAGACCCGCTATATGGGACTCACCATCAACCCCGCAAATATTATTGACCTCGAGAAGAAGTCAATAATCAAGGAGGTTTACACCTTCAATCAAAGCCGTGTCATGGCCGAGGAGAACCGTGGTCGCAAAGTCCTCCCCGAGACAGCTTCAAAATAAACCCTGACCACAAAACCTAAGCTCTGTGGCAAAAAAGAAGTTAGTGATATCAACCGGCGCGGGGATGAGTGCCGAAAGCGGCATACGCACCTTTCGCGACTCTGACGGACTGTGGGAAGATTATAATGTAATGGAAGTTGCCTCAGCCGACGGCTTCAGGCGCAACCCGCAGTTGATCCACGACTTCTACAATGCCCGCCGGCATGACCTGATAAAAGCGCAACCTAACGCCGGGCATCTTGCACTGGTTGACTTGGAGCATTGGTTTGACACATGGGTGATAACCCAGAATGTTGACGACCTGCATGAACGGGCCGGCCAGAAGAATGTGCTGCACCTGCATGGCGAGCTTATGAAGGTTCGCTCAATGACGCATCCCGAGCGTGTTTACACTCTTGACATTGATCACCTGGAGACCTCACCGGCATCACGAGATAAATATGGCGACCCGATACGTCCCCATATCGTATTCTTTCAGGAAGCTGTACCCAATATTGAGCCGGCTGCTGAATTAGCCTCTGAGGCTGACATATTTGTGGTGATAGGCACCTCTCTGGTCGTGTATCCTGCGGCCGCCCTCATTAACTATGTCAGGCCCGGGGTCCCCATTTTCTATATTGACCCACACCCGGCTGCAGTGCCTTCCAACGTCACCGTTATTGCCGAGCCCGCAACCAAAGGGGTCGAGACCTTAAGGAGGCTGCTTGAGCCCCTCCGCTAAGAATCTTCTGATTTGTTTTAAAGAGGTTTAGAACATCTCCTCAATAGCCTCCTCAGCCTCCGCGGCGACAACCGTTGTTGCCGGCTTTTCCAGATCAGACTTCTCGGGCAGTTTTGCCGGCCGTTCCGGAGCAAAGATTTTAAGGAGCGCCCGTTCAATATCAGCGCGGGCGGCGGCATTGCTCTTTGCGCTGTTCACCATGGCAACCACGGCATGGGTCGGCTTGCCGGTTTTAGGGTCAATTTTATATCCGGCATAGCATTTTATCCCCGTCATTGTTCCGGACTTCAGGACAAGTTGTCCCTCGAGAGGGGTCCCTTTAAGCAGATTACGCACTGTCCCCTCTTTGCCGACCACAGGGAACAGGCTGACGTATGTTTTGCCCACTGAGCTTTTGGCCATCCATGCCAACATGTTGGCCATCATGTGGGGGGTGATGCGATTGCTGCGTGACAGTCCACTGCCATCCCTCAGTTTTACCCCGGTCAGGGGCAAGCCCAAGTCAGCGTCTGAGAGGAAATCCATCTCCTCGGCAAGTGCATTAGCACGCGTGTCTCCCTCGGCCAAGACGCGCAACATCCCCTCGGCATACAGGTTGTCTGAGCGCACCATCATTGAGCGCATAATGTCGCGGTATGAGGGTGAGCGATGCAGATAAAGCGCTGTCTGCGGCCCATCAACCGTTATCGGCCGGCTTTTGCTGACAGAAATCCCGTTCTTTTTGAGGGCCCTGCCCACTGCTGCAGAAAGTGTCGTATCAGGACGCAGGTTTACACGTCCCTTTTTACCCCCTTTGATATTATGAGCATAGGTTGATGCCAACAGCGGTGCACCATAGTAGGCCGTAAGGTCGCTTTGTGACCAGCCCTCGGGGATAGACTCGTCGGTGAAGGCGACACCGTCAACGCGCACGCGCCCCGCGACAGAGTCAATGCCAAGGCGTTTCATAGCCGCAGCAACAGAGTCAGGCAGCAGCATAGAGCGGTTAAACCGGTCATCACCAAGGGTAGGATCGCCGACGGGACAAATAACGACATCCCCCTCAAGGGTATATCGGCCGGGGCGCCGTTCAGTGAGCTCACCGCACATCCACACGGGGGTTACAAAACAGCTCAGCGAATCACGCAGCGACAGGACTGAGGCTGCCGTCACGGCTTTTGTTATGCTGGCGGGTATCAGCGGCGTCTCGGGGTTTTGCAGTGCAAGAGGCAGGTCCTTGTCTATCGACCGCACATACAGGCCGCACTGCCCCGAACTGAGCAAGTCCTTGAGGGGCTCGGCCTCAAAAGCCTCCCAGGGTTCGTCAGCACTTGCCGACGGGGACCCCCCAAGAAAATACAAGGCCAGGATCCCGACGCACCACACTATCAGCGGTAGCGCAGATGGTTTCTTACAGAACAGCCGCATCTACTTTCCCTTACTGTGTATTATTCCTCAGATATTATTCCTCTGCCGTTTCTTTCCCGGCAAACTCCATCAGGTAGGCCTTGATGAAGTTATCCAGGTCGCCATCCATAACACCACCGACATCAGAGGTCTGATAGTTGGTGCGATGGTCCTTAACCCGTCGGTCGTCAAACACATAGCTGCGTATCTGGCTCCCCCACTCAATCTTCATCTTCCCGGCCTCAACCTTGGCTTGCTCGGCCATACGGTGTTGCAGCTCCTTTTCATACAGTATTGAGCGCAGCTGGCGCATGGCGTTCTCCTTATTCTTGGGTTGGTCGCGCGTCTCGGTGTTCTCAATCAGAATCTCCTCATGTTCTCCCGTATACGGGTCGGTATACTGGTAGCGCAGACGCACACCACTCTCCACCTTGTTCACGTTCTGGCCACCGGCACCGCCTGACCTGAAAGTGTCCCATGACACCAGCGCAGGCTCAACCTTGACCTCAATAGAGTCATCAACCAGAGGGGTGACAAACACCGAGGCAAACGAGGTCATGCGCTTACCCTGTGCATTATAAGGGGAGACGCGCACCAGGCGGTGCACACCATTCTCGCTTTTGAGGTAACCGTATGCCATATCCCCCTCGATGTTTATTGTGGCGGACTTTATCCCGGCCTCGTCACCCTCAAGCAGGTTGGCGACTGAAGTCTTGTAGCCGTGCTTCTCGGCCCAGCGCATGTACATGCGCATCAGCATCGATGCCCAATCCTGGCTCTCGGTACCACCGGCGCCTGAGTTTATCTTCAGCACCACATCCATTTTGTCCTCCTCACGGCGCAACATATTGCGCAGCTCAAGGTCCTCAATCTTGGCAATGGCCTCCTCATAGAGTTTGTCAACCTCAGCCTCCTCTACCAGGCCTTCCTTTATAAAGTCCATTGAGAGAGACAGTTCCTCAACGGCACTCTCAACCTGTTCATACCCCTCAATCCACCTTTTGATGTCCTTAATCTTCTTCATCTGGTGTTGGGCAGCTTCGGGATTCTCCCAGAACTGCGGCTCATGGGTCACGAGTTCCTCCTCCTCAAGCTCAATGCGGCGGTTGTCGATGTCAAGGTATTTGCGCAAAGCATCCTTGCGCTCTATGGTGTGTTTCAGTTGTTCCTGAGTGATCATTATCAATGAGGGTTTATTTTGCAAATGTACAAAAAAACCTCATGCAGCCCAATACCCGGTTGCCTCCTGCCGGGCCCCTTCATCCAAGGAATAAACAAAACGCCGTGAGCTGCCATTGAAGAAAATTATAAAAATTGCGGAAAAATTTCTTTAATCAAAACCTTTCATTATATTTGCAACCGTTACACCGGTGCCCCGTGTGTAAAAATCTGATTCTTAGCCAATATTTAACTATCAAAAATACTATTTCAACAATCCTTATTACTTGCCATGCAAAAAAAACTTCGTTTCCGCGACCTTACGCTGCGTGACGGACAACAGTCACTCTTTGCGACCCGCCTCAGCCAGGCTGAAATAGACAAACTGCTTCCCTACTATGAGGATGCCGGTTTCTATATTATGGAAGTGTGGGGTGGTGCCGTGCCCGACTCAGTGATGCGCTATCTTGATGAATCTCCCTGGGATCGTCTGCGCATCATCTCAAAGGCCATGAAGGGCAAATCACTGCTCTCAGCACTGTCACGCGGTCGCAACCTGTTTGGATATGTCCCCTACCCCGACAGCGTGCTCAAAGGGTTCTATGAGGAGGCTATCAAAAACGGGCTAAACGTTATGCGCATCTTTGACGCCCTCAACGACATCAATAACGTTAAGGAGTCAATTCGCCTGATCTCTGAACTGGGTGGTATTGCTGACGGTGCCGTTTGCTACACCGTTGACCCCAAACCCCAGGATGGCGAGCCCCAAACCGAGAAGATTTTTACCGACGAGTACTTCGTTGAAAAAGCCAAAGAAATGGAGGCACTGGGTGCCAAGATTATCACCCTGAAAGATATGGCCGGCCTCGTTACTCCCGAACGCGCTGCATCAATCATCTCAGCGTTGAAGAAGGAGGTTAAAGTCCCCGTTGACTTCCACACCCACTGCACCCCGGGTTATGGCCTGGCAGCATCCTTGATGGCCATCCTGAACAATGTTGACATCCTCGACACCAATATCTGGTGGTTTGGTGGTGGCTCAGCCGCTCCCGCAATTGAGTTGGTTTACATTTTCTGCCAGAAACTGGGTATTGAATGTGAGGTGAACATGGAGGCCGTCGGCCGCATACGCGAGAGGTTGCTGGGCGCACGTGAGAGCCTTGCTGACTATGACCTGAATAAGACCCACAAACCCATGGCATTTGACCCCCTCAAGGACAAACTGCCCAAGTGTGTTGACAACCTCTTTGACCAGGCTATTGCCGCTGCCAAAGCCGGGGACTATGAGGAGCTGTTGGCTTGCTGCCACACCATCGAGGGGTATTTCGGGTTCCCGCGTCCCAATGAGATCGTTAAATTTGCCGAGGTCCCCGGCGGTATGTACTCAAACATGGTTGCCCAGCTCAAGGCCCTCAACGCCAGCGACCTGCTTGAGGAGTCAATGCGCCTGATACCCAAGGTGCGCCGTGATGCCGGCTTGGTGCCCCTGGTGACACCCACCAGCCAGATTGTAGGCTCACAAGCCGTGCTCCTGGCCATGGACCGTCGCCGCGGTGACAAAGACTACAGCCACCCCACCAACCAATTTATCTCACTGGTGAAAGGCGAGTATGGCAAAACTCCCGTGCCCGTTGACCCCAAATTCCGTGAGCAACTTACCGGTAGCCCTGAGGAGAAAGACTATGACGTGACATCATATCGTAAACCCGCCAATCCCGAGCTTGAGGAATGCGGTGGCAAACCTCTGGCATCAAATACCGAGGAATTCCTGCTGCTTGAGCTGCTGCCCAATGTGGCTAATACCTTCCTGAAGAAACGCCGCCAAGAGGAGTTTGAGGCTGAGAAGGCCAACGCCCCCGAACCCGTTGAGGAAATCAAAGAGGTTGTCGTTGACGAAAGTGCTCCCGTGACCGGCCCCACCCTCAACGCTCCTATGGGTGGTCGCATCATTGAAATAAACGTTAAGCCCGGCCAAACCGTGAAACGCGGCCAGACCCTGCTCGTGTATGAGGCAATGAAGATGGAGAACGACGTTGATGCCGAGCTCAACGGTGTGGTTAAACGCGTCCTGGTGAATGTTGACGACGTGGTGGCCACCGATCAACCCCTTATCGAGTTTGAATAAGACTCTAATAAGCTGATAAACTAAATTTTGGCGCCCGGGCCCGTAAGTGGTTCGGGCGCCTTTTTGCAGGGAAAATCCCTTTTTACTATTTTTGTATTCAGCATGGGGCGTAATCTTTTACCCTCCCTGATTTGTTACATTATAGTAACAACACATAACCAAAATAATATATGTCACAACATAAAGCCGGATTCGTAAATATTGTAGGAAACCCCAACGTAGGGAAGTCAACCCTGATGAACGACCTGGTTGGCGAACGCATCAGTATAATCACCTCCAAGGCCCAGACAACACGCCACCGCATCATGGGCATTGTAAATACCCCTGAGTATCAGATAGTTTTCTCAGATACCCCGGGGGTACTCAAACCTAAATATAAGATGCAGGAGGCCATGCTTGAGTTTAGCAAGGGTGCCCTTACCGATGCCGACATTCTGCTTTATGTAACCGATGTAGTGGAAGACCCCACCAAGAATGAGGACTTCCTGAACAAGGTCGCAAAGGAGGAAATCCCCGTCTTGTTGGTCATCAACAAAATTGACCTTTTGAAGAATCAGCAGGACCTCAACGCTATCGTTGAGAAATGGCAGGGACTGCTCCCCAATGCACAGATTTTCCCCACCTCAGCCAAAGAACACTTCAATGTGTCAAACCTGATGCAACGGATTGTGGAACTCCTACCCGAGTCAGATCCCTATTTTGGCAAAGACGCACTCACTGATAAACCCGCACGCTTCTTCGTCACCGAGATTATTCGCGAGAAACTTCTCACTAATTATGACAAGGAGATACCTTATTCAGCCGAGGTTGTCGTTGAGAAGTTTGAGGAAAAAGAGAACTCAATACACATCATGGCCGTGATATACGTTGAGCGTGACTCACAAAAGGGTATAATCATCGGCCACGAAGGTCAAAAAATAAAACATGTGGGCATCGATGCACGCAAAGACATTCAGAAGTTCTTTGGTAAAAGCGTCTACCTGCAACTCTTTGTGAAAGTTGAGCCAAACTGGCGCAATCGTGAAAACAAATTGCGCGAATTTGGATATCAAGAATAAGTTTCAACCATTAATTACCAAGTAAATAACCCAAGATTATGGGACAATTAGTTGCTATAGTGGGGCGCCCTAACGTGGGCAAATCCACACTCTTTAATCGCCTGACACAGACACGCACCGCAATTGTTGACGACACAGCCGGCACTACCCGAGACCGCCAATACGGCAAGGTTGACTGGAATGGCCGCGAATTTTCAATTATTGATACCGGCGGGTGGGTCGTAAACAGCGAGGACGTTTTTGAAAGCGAAATCAACAAGCAGGTACATGCAGCCATTGATCAGGCTGACGAGATAATGTTTGTGGTGGATGCCATGAACGGCGTTACCGACCTTGACGACCATGTAGCTGAGATTCTGCGTAAATCAACCAAACCCGTTGTTCTGGTAGCCAACAAAGTTGACTCAGGGGACTGGTTGTACAACATTGCAGAGTTTTACAAACTCGGACTCGGCGACCCGTTCCCCGTCAGCGCCGTCAGCGGATTTGGCACCGGTGACCTGTTGGATGAAATTGTAAAGAAACTCCCCGAGAAAACCGAGGATGAGAAACTTGAGGAGATACCTAAATTTGCCATCGTGGGTCGCCCGAATGCCGGCAAGTCATCACTGATAAACGCATTTATCGGCGAAGACCGCCACATTGTAACCGACGTTGCCGGCACAACACGTGACAGCATCTACACACGATATGACAAATTTGGTTTTGACTTCTATCTTGTTGACACCGCCGGAATACGCAAGAAGAACAAGGTACATGAAGACATTGAATACTACTCAGTGATACGCTCAGTCCGCGCCATTGAAGCCTCAGATGTATGTATCCTGATGATTGATGCAACCCGTGGAATCGAGGCTCAGGACCAAGCCATATTCTCGCTGATACAACGCAATAAAAAAGGACTCGTTGTCTGCGTCAACAAATGGGACCTCGTTGAAGACAAATCCCAGGAAGCCATCAGCCACTTTGAGGCCGCTATCCGCAACCGCTTAGCACCCTTCACCGACTTCCCCATTATCTTCGCCTCAGCTCTCACAAAACAGCGCATCTACAAAGTAATAGAAACAGCTGTAAAAGTATACGAAAACCGCAAACGCATAATCCCCACCAGCGAGATCAACCGTTTGCTCGGCGAAGACATTGCCGCATACCCGCCCCCTGCAAACAAAGGCAAATTCATCAAAATCAAATACATCACCATGCTGAAAGGGGCACAGGTACCCACCTTCATCTTCTTCTGCAACCTGCCCCAATGGGTCAAAGAACCGTATAGGCGATACCTCGAAAATAAAATTCGCGAACACTGGGACTTTACCGGAACCCCCATTTCCCTCTTCTTCCGCGAGAAATAACCCCCTTAACAACGAAATCCCCAGCCCCGTACGATGGCCCCCGGCCTCGCACGGGGCTGTCACATTCCACCTCCCCATACCCCCTTGAGAGCCCATTCACCAAGCCTTGCACAACCCTCACATCCCACCTACATAATATCCTAATAAACACCCATTACCCCGAAGGTATACCAGCACGGGGCTGTACCCAAACGTAGATACAATGTTTGTAGCAAACAAATAGTGACATAAACATTTATCATCCAATAACTTACCCTCCCAGGGATAATACCCGAACGTAGATAATATGTTTGTGGTGAATTTTACAAATGCAAGAATTATTCCGTACATTTGAAAAATTCTCCACAAACAAAAATTATAATATGATGAGACAAATTTCTAAAAATTTCTTTGATTCTCAAAATGTTTATATCGGGATCGATGTGCATCTTGCACACTGGAACGTATGTATCATTCATGGTGGTATAACCCGCAAACCATTTCAGCAGCCTCCCAGCGCCCAGGCTCTGTATCGGTATCTGATCGTTCACTATCCGGGTCTGAAATACTTTTCAGCCTATGAGGCCGGCTTCTGCGGCTGTACGGCACACTATGAGCTTAAGGCTTTAGGCATTGAGAATATAATCTTTAATGCAGCGGATGTTTCACAGACCAACAAGGAGAAGAGGAGAAAGACAGATTCAATTGATGCGGCCAAAATAGCGCGCTCCCTGGCTCACGGAGACCTCACTTGCATTCACATACCCTCACAAACACGGCTGGCTGACCGTAATCTCATACGTGTACGCGCTTGTCAGGTCGCCGATATCAAACGCAAAAAGATACGCCTGCGACACTTAATGCACACCAACGGCATACGCATACCCGCGGAGTATGCAAACCGTTGGCCCTTGGCATTCTTTAAGTGGATACTTGCTAAAGCATCGGAGTTAAACAATACAACGGGCGAGTCTCTGGAAATTATGTGTAAAAATCTGATGAGAATCTTGGAGGAGCATAAAAAACTCAACCGACGGCTTCTTAATCTTATGCAAACGGACCTCTACCGCCACGACTACAATCTTTTGCTAACCGTGCCGGGTATTGGGCGGGTAACGGCCATCACCCTGTTACTTGAATGCGGAGATCTGGCTGACTTCAAGTCGGCCGAGGCTTTCTGCTCCTTTGTCGGGCTCGTCCCCGATGCCGATCAGTCAGGGACACATAATGGCAAATGCGGCATTACGCGCCGCCGCCACAAGACGCTGCGTTACATGCTCACAGAATGCGCCTGGCGGGCCATCAGAACCGACGCTCACCTGTCAAGTCTATACGTAAAATACTGCCGGCGCATGCCCCGGGCAAAAGCCATCGTCAAAATTGCCAATAAGTTAGCTAAACTTATTAAATTTGTACTCAAAAATAAAAAGGTGTATGCTCCACCGCAGTAACAATATGGGAATCTCCTTTGGACTGATACCTTCAAGTCGCGTTACGACCGATTAGCGTCCCTTGCAGCTCATGAAGTCTGCTTTTTCGTAGTTTTTACGGCGTAACACTCCTTTCGACTAAAGATTAACTTGCAGCTCTTGAAGTCTGC
>CAYMNF010000036.1:0-21951 GCA_964391735.1 uncultured Bacteroides sp.
TTACAATTAGGAAAAGAATGGTCTATTTCATCCTACCATTTTACAATTAATCTAAAGAACTTGGTTTTACCATCATCTCAAGTTTTGTAGAATATGTGAGAGGTTGGTACATAAATAGATTGCGCCAAAATTTTAGCAATATGTATCATTGATGAACAGCTAAAATATTTCCCCTCACTGTTAAGATGACGTCGTTAGTAACGTGCTTGATACAACTTCCAGGGAATGTGGCGTGCAGTCATTCTCCGTCTGCCATCAAGTCAACTGAAGTATTCTTAAGCTTTGCCTTCATTTCTTTAATAATCTATTTCTTGGTCTGCTTTATGACATCTTGACGTGCAGCGGACCATTCTCCTTATAAATGGTGTACACCATACATTGTGTATACAACGCCTTCCCACTTGGACACTCTTGAGCTTCCTGCTTCCTTAGCCATTTGCGGCCTCCTTCTTACGGTGTTCCCTCTCTTTCATGACCGAGAGGCGCAAAATGCGTTATTTTTAAATCGATAGTCATCAATAGAGAAGTGATACGTTTCGATATCGCGCCTGGCATGGGGGATACTCCCCAACCGGAATTGATTTGAGGGAAAAGCCCGACTGACTTTATGGGTCAATCGGGCCGTGAGGTCGGATTATGTAGATGAACGATGAGAAATTAACTACAAATTATCCGACAATAACTTGATTTCGTAAGCAAAGGTATCATTTCATGGTCATAATTAGTTCTTTAGAATTGTTAATTTTTCATAACGAAAGCGTCTGATAAACGTGGGGCTTATAGCTCTGATCCATCCCCTTTCATTTACTGAAGGCCTTATGTTGGTAGTTCTTAGGTTTCGTCGGGAGACAGCCGGATAGGTATTCCGGGGTTGCCTCACGACTTTCTATTGATTGGGTAGTTTATTTGAAAATGACACTTTGTTTCTAAATAATTAATACACTAAGAGTCATTCTATTTTGGGCTTAAGTTTAATAATAGTTTTGGAGCAGGTCTGAGAAGTCGTCTTTCACTACATAGACATCATCGTGTGGGCCCAGCATGAATTTGCCACTTAAGTAATCACGCACGGACAGAATGTAAGGATGTGTTTCATCATTATGTTCAATTTGATCCTTTACTTCTTTAGAACACAAGTAAAGGAGCCACTCTTTTACAGGCATATGTATATTGTCAAAAATCAAGCCTCCATAGCCTTGGTCAGGGAAATAGTATGCGCAGTCACACCCGGAGAGTCGCATCTGGGTAAAAATATGTGTCCGGAAAACATCGAGATGTTCTTTGACAATGCCGGCATAGGGGTGTCGGAATAGGTCAGCAAATTGAGACCATCTTCCGGGAAAGTTAACATCCATGTCGAATATTTCCTTGAATACCCTCACATAAGGATGAAAGTTTTGGGGATTTTCCAATCCATATAAATAAAATGGCCCCTCAGTCACCAATGATAAGAAATCCTCACGTTCATTTGTTGAGTCAAAAGTAATATCTGAAAGGATGTCTTGGACAGCTTGAAAGATTAGGCGAGAGGCTTTATCCTTATCTTCAAAAAAGGTAACCGGCCCTGTTTTATTTGATTTAATTATCTGTTCCTCAATCCACTCATAATCTCCTGGCGAGATAGATTTGGCCTGAAGATCAAGAACTCGATCTCTGTAATATCCGATTGAAATGTCACCGGGGCATAACGGGAGCAAGCGCTTGGCAATCTCTTGTGGATTGTCAAGTGGAAGTTTGTGATTGGTCCCTATGGCTACTATATCCCAGCCCATAGTTGGGTTTTATTTGAGTGTGATGTCGGCTATTAAGTTGAGGTTTAGGGCGTCGGCGATGTCGTTGATGTATGCAGCCACCAGAGGTGCCGGGCAGTTGCCGAGGATAAACCATCCCATGGTGGCCTCCTTGTAGTAGCGCCCGGGGTTTTTGCGAGTGAGAAGGGGGTATCTTTCCTGATAGAAGATGCCGAGTTCGGCAATTCGGCCGTAGCCAATCTGGCGTGCCACCTCAATAAATGTGTCAATGGTATGCTTCTCATTTATATACTTGCCATCGGGCATCTGCACGATGATGTTCTGCTTGTTGTAGTCGGTGCCCCCGGTAGGGCGGTACTTGGCTCGCAGCCGTCGGTTTTTATCGGCACGAAGCTCGCGGAACAATTCTGTCTTTGTCTTGATGGGACGATGGGGTTTTACTTCAACCGGGGGTTGAGCCTCGATGAGTTCGACTTTTGGCTGCTCCTTTGTGGCAGTTTCTTTCGGCTCTGCAATCAACCGGCGGAGGATGTCTCTCTTTTCCCCTACAATTGATTGATAGAGATTAAGCCGTCCCATGCCGTGCTGATTGAGTGTGTTGTAATTCAGACGGCCTACATAGTCGTCAGAATTGTAAGAGTCGGCAAGCTCCATCCTGACAACTCTGAGCTTGGCAATATTGTCGACATCAATATCCTTATATAGCCACTGACCGGTGCAGTCGAGTGCCTCTCCGAGTGCAATATCGTTGTCAGTCACGACAAAGCGGTACATAATACGGCTGTGTGGCACGGTGATATAGGCAAAAACCTCGTCGCCGGGCAAAAATTTATAGGACTTGGCGAATATGCGGTCAATGACAGTTGCACCGGCCTCGATGTAATCCATCAGGGCTGTGGGAAATGACAGCAACCACATGCGCGGATCCTTATCCTTGCGGTAAACCTTTCGATTCATTGTCCTTTAGAGTTCAAAGAGTGATCAAGAAAGTGCAAATTTAACAACATGGTTTGTAAAAAGCATCTAAACAGGTATATTATTTTAGATAACTATATAAGATTATTGGGATAAGGAGAACCTGAGCATAGGAGAGGGGACAGTTTTTTATTATCTTTGAAAAAAAATTTTGTTATGGCGAATTGTGATGTTCCGATGACGTTGAAGCACAAGCCGATTGTTGCGTTGGATTATGCCGCCACAGATGAGACGGCCGGCGCCGGAGACGCTTGGTATTTGTCCATTGGGAAAGCTCAGTGGGACGAGAGTGGAGAGGATATCTCCGCTAAAGTAATAAGGCGGGTTAACGACCGTTATTCACCTCAAAGTGAGGAATTGCCCCTGTGGCGCGTTCTTGATCTCGCTATCATGGTGGTAGCGGCAATTAAGGGTCAACAGTCTTCATTGAAGGAGACTCCGGTCCCATGGGAAGATTTTGATTACCTCAAAAAGTTTTTGCGAGACAACAGAGAACTCTACGACCCTCGCCTAAATGAGTTGCGCAGACTTCTGAGTATAGAATAACTTGTGCTAAAAGGTATGGCGGATAAGTTTGCCGGAGGGTGTATATTCCGGGGAAAGTCTCAGGACGGCTTTTGGGGCATATTTGTGGGGGAGTACGCTCTGCACAATTGACAAAAGTTCCTCGGCTTCCATTAGGTCATTACAAAGGACGATTACTGCCTCGCGTCCCCATTTCTCTGAGGGTCGCGATGTAATGTAGAACTCCACTTGGTCGGGGATATGGGGTCTTAGGGTAGACTCAAGTTCTTCAGGATGAATCTTCAATCCGCCACTGACGATTACATTGTCGGCCCTCCCTTTCCAAATAAATCGGGTGGGGGACAGTAGCTCTACAACATCATTGGTAACGATTCTTCCATTAATTATCAGACACCCCCGCTCGTCCTGAGAACAGGTGACCCCGGGCAACGCGTTGAAGAATTCTTCACCCGCGGAGATGTCTCTCAATGCCACATGGCTGCAAGTCTCGGTCATTCCATAAGTAGCCCAAGCATGGAACGGGGCAATGGCCAAGGCTTTCTCTTGTGCGGGTGTTGGAGCAGCCCCACCCACAATTACATGCTCAATGTTGGTTGAGAGGTTAGTTAGAAGGCCCTCAGTCATCGACGGAACAATTGGCAAAAGTGTGATGCCTGCCCCGGAAAATTCCCTGAGTGGATTATTAGAAGGGGGGAGCATCGTAAGGCGACAGTTGGCCATCCAAGCCCGCACAATCATCATCTTGCCGGCAATATAATCGGCCGACAAGGGGCAAACTAACACCGAGTCGTCGGTGATACCGAAGAAACGGTTTGTAGCCTCGGCTGACTTCAGCACCTCATCCCGCGGTAAAAGAATAGGCTTTGGACAGCCTGTGGAGCCACTTGTGTGGGCACTGAGGTACTCAATTGAACTGTCTTCAAGAAACCTGACTACCTCTCGGGCAGCCGGGGTCATTCCTAACAGTTCCATTCCATTTCGGGTATTATCCACTCCCCGGCGGGGTTATAGAGCAATTTATCACCTTCAAGGAGCAATGGCGAGGGGATGTTGTTCTTGTAAAGCTGTCCGGTCCCGAGCCCCTGAGCACCCTGTGCTCCGATCGCGGCTGTCCATTGAGCAATGGCATTGAGGCCGATGTCTGACTCCAAGGCGGAGGTTATCCACCAACCAATGCCTTCTTTCTCGGCAACTTCAATCCACTCACCGGCTGATTCAAAGCCGCCGCAAAGAGTGGGTTTCAGAATAATATATTGGGGTGATATGTATTTCAGCAATCGCCGCTTCTCAATCTTGTCAAAGGTGCCTATCAGCTCTTCATCAAGTGCGATGGGGATAGGGGAATTTTCACACAGCCAGCTCATGGCATCCCACTGGCCGGGCCTTATCGGTTGTTCGATTGAGTGGATATGGAACGGTACCAATTCGCGCAACCGCTCCATGGCGTTACCGGGTGTGAATGCACCATTGGCATCAAGACGCAGAGTAAGCTTTTCAGGCCCGAATTTCAATCGTAGGGTGTCAATCAACTCTATCTCCTGGTCAAAACGATCAAGACCTCCAACCTTAATCTTTATTGTGGTAAAGCCTTGGGACAGCTTCTCCTCAAGGCGTATCAACATCTCTTTCAGGGACCCCATCCATACCAGGCCATTTATAGTAATCGCCTCCTCACCTTGGGTCCACGGTCCCGGGAAAGGCAGCCTTTTGCCACCGTTCGCCAGGTCCAGCAAAGCCGTTTCCAGACCCATTTTTATGGATGAATAACGTGATATATCAACCTTTTGGTCAGCCCCGATACCCTGACAAAGGCGTGTCAGAGTTCCCTCGTAAGTATCATTGTCCTCCTCACTTAACCCCGGGAAAAGAGCGCACTCACCTATGCCGAAAACCTCAGGGTTCGCCTCATCCCATATCTTCAAGTAATAAGTAGGTTTCTGAAGCATTGAGCCGCGAGATGTCACGGCTTTGAAATTGAACTGTAAAATACGCTTTGCCCAAGAAGCCTTGTAACCCATCAGCCCGGGAATTTAGGGAATTGATCAAAGTCAGGTGTTCGTTTCTCGAGGAATGCGTTTTTCCCCTCCTGAGCCTCGTCCATCAGGTAGAACATCAGAGTCGCATCGCCGGCAAACTCCATTAGGCCGCGTTGCCCATCGAGTTCAGCATTCAGTGCTCGTTTAATCATCCTGATTGCCATAGGGCTGCGTTGCAGAATGGTGTTGCACCAATCCAAGGTTTCCTCCTCAAGCTTGTCAAAGGGTACAACTTTGTTCACCATGCCCATCTGCTCAGCCTCCTTTGCGGTATATTGCCGACAGAGGAACCAGATTTCACGCACCTTTTTTTGGCCTACACACCGTGCCAGATAGCTTGAGCCGAAGCCTCCGTCAAAACTACCAACTTTGGGGCCGGTCTGCCCGAAGCGGGCATTCTCAGAGGCGATTGTCAAATCGCAAACCACGTGCAAAACGTGACCGCCGCCGATTGCATAGCCGTTTACCATTGCGATGACCGGTTTGGGAATCGAGCGGATAGCCTTGTGCAGGTCAAGAACGTTGAGGCGCGGAACGCCGTTTTTATCCTTATACCCGCCGCGTGTCTTATAATTCTGGTCGCCGCCCGAGCAGAAAGCCTTGTCTCCGGCTCCTGTCAGAATTATTACACCTATATCCTCAGCATCCCGGCAATATTCAATTGCCTGCAGCATCTCGCGGTTGGTCTGCGGCCTAAAGGCGTTGTACACCTCCGGGCGGTTTATAGTGATTTTTGCTATATGTCCCTGTTGTTCAAAGAGGATGTCTTCAAACTCCTTAATCGGTTTCCAGTTACTCATTTATTTAGATATTAATTCCTTATAAATCTGTATATCAGTCTCGGGGGGTGTATGCACCACCAACAGAGCCGGTGTCGAACTCTCGGCCGCAAAAGCAGCGAAATTATTCTCAAACTCCTCACGAGAGTTTGCCTCAAAGCACTTCCACCCGGCAGCCTGTGCGGGGAGAATGGGGGAGGGCAGCCCCGTAACGACAAACCTCTCATCCCTATCCTCAGCCCCGACAGTACTCTTTACCATCCTGAAAATGTTGCCACCAGCGTTCTCAACCATCAGTATCTTGAAACGAGGTGTCAGCAAAGGCGAGTTAATCCAGCCCATATCATAGAGCAGACTCATGTCGCCGGTGATTAGTAATGTACAGTCATCCTTATATGCCACAGATGCGCCTAAAGCCGTCATGGTTGTGCCGTCGATGCCACTAACCCCACGGTTACATTCACACCGATGAAGGGCTGAACAGTCAAACAGCTGCATGTAGCGAATTGACATGCCGTTTGAAACGTGGACGTTCCAGCGACGAGGAATTTTAGCTACCAGGTCATGGAAAAGTTGAAGGGCGTTCCATGATGTTGAGCGAACAATAGACTCCCTGTGAGCATAGCAATTTTGAGCGTGAGCATTCCAACCGGAAGAATATGCCGAATCGGCTTGGCCCGGTTTATTCATGGCCGAAGCAAATTGGGGAAAGAAACTGTTGGGGGGCAGGTCTATCACGGTTGACAGATGCTTAAAGCAGTCCACAATATTTTCCTCCTCACCAACATGCCAAACGGGAATAGACTTGGGCATTTTACGCAGAAAACCCTTTAGTTTCTCCGACACCAAAGCACCGCCTGTTGAGATCACTACATCAGGCATCAACTCCTCGGGTAAATCGAGGTTTATTATCAAGTCGGGACATATCAACACCCCGGGGGCATGGAGATTTGATAGTGACTCAGCCACAACCACCACATTTGGGCGTGATGCCAAACGAGCCATCGCGCGGTTCAACTTTGCATCCGGCCGCATAAACCCGGCTACTACCATCACTTTAGTTGGGGAATGCATCGGGGCTGCCAACTCCCGAATGCGCTGAGTGGGTAGTTGCGCCGTAGCACTAACTAACGAAATTAGACGCGTAGAAAAAACCGCGTCAGAATGACTGCTGTTTCTGAAGTCAAGATGTACGTTGATGTGCACAGGCCTATTTTGTTCTTTGACCGTCAATAGAGCCTCATTAATCAACCGATTGGCAACCCATGCCCCTTCAGGGAGATCATCGTCAGTGACATCAAACGACTTGGCGACAACAGCATTAAGCGCGCCGTTTTGCCGCAGAGTCTGAGAGTCATTTTGGTCAATCCATTGTGCGGGGCGGTCAGCTGAAATGACAATTATCGGGACCCGGCGGTAATAGGCTTCGGCCAGCGCCGGTGCAAGATTCAGCATTGCAGACCCGCTGCTGCACACAAGCGCCACAGGCTGCCCCAAGGTCAACGAGATACCTAATGCCACGAATCCGGCGGCCCGTTCATCAACCACAGTAAACATCCTGAGGTCAGGATGACAGTCAAAAGCCTTGACGAGTGGGGCATTACGACTGCCCGGGGATGCGACTACGGTTTTTACATTATGGGCAGCAAGCAAATTTGCCGTCATTTCGCTGATATTCATGTGGCAAAAATACAAACTTCCTCACAGCTTTTCAAGTAAAAATATTTTATACTCTCAGTCATTATTACTATTTTTGCCAATAGCTATGTGGGCAAAATATACTGATTGGGTAACACTGTCATGGTTCTATTGGGGCCTGGTAGTAGTCTATGCCATCACGATAGTCAGTGTAGTAGGAATTGTGCTCTCAGAAAATCGCAACCCGCTTAAGTCTCTGGCTTGGGTATGCGTGCTGATTCTGTTCCCTGTGGGCGGTCTTGTCCTATATATATTTTTTGGGCGAAACATCAAGAATACACGCATGATTTCGCGCCGTAAAAAGCGCAAACTTATACGTGGCGATGTCGCCGGTCCATCTTGTATTGATTGTTCCGATACCCCTTATACCCCAGAAAGTCACAGACTTATGCGCCTGGGGAAAACCCTTACCGGTGCATTCGTTTTTGAAAACAACAAGGTGAAAATCTTCTCACACGGCAATGACATGTTCAATGCTCTGCTAAAAGATATTGAACAGGCCCGGCATTTCATTAACCTGCAATTCTATATAATAAAGGATGATGCCACTGGGATGCGCCTTGCCGATGTGCTCGAACGCAAGGCGCGTGCAGGGGTTGCCGTCAGGGTGATATATGACGATATCGGTTCAATCGGTTTGACACGCAGCAAGATGGTGAAGCGCCTAAGGGCCGCCGGGGTCGAAATCTTTCCTTTCTCACGTGTAGTCTTCCCGCCCTTTGCCACCCGAATAAACTGGCGCAACCATCGCAAGGTGGTGATTATTGACAGCGCTGTGGGGTATATCGGCGGGATGAATGTCGCTGACCGTTATATGGAGCTTGGCAAGCAAGCGCGGGCGTGGCGAGACTGTCATCTTCGCATCACCGGCGATGCCGTGACGGCTCTGCAATACTCATTTGCTGTTGACTGGAACTTTATGGGCAACCAGCTGTTAGTTGAGACTAACCCTCCCACGCGGGCCACTGATGAGCATGACGGTCTCACCGGCACTTTGCAGATGATGACCAGCGGACCCACATCAAAGTGGAGCAACATTGAGGTAATGATGCTCAACGCAATTTCATCGGCACACAATCGCGTGTTATTGGTAACGCCATACTTCCTACCTACCGAGAGCCTGTTGCGCGCCTTACAGACGGCTGCCCTGGCAAAGGTGGATGTGCGCATTATGATGCCTGAGCGCAGCGACTCGGTGATTCTGACATACGCCTCACGCAGTTATATTGAGGAGTGCCTGCGGTCCGGCATCAAGATTTATCTCTATAACGGGGGAATGTTACACTCAAAGTTCTTAGTTGTGGATGATGAATTTTCAACTGTTGGCTCCACCAATTTTGACTTCCGCTCATTTGAACATAATTTCGAGGCTAACATGGTCATCTACTCCAAGGAGATTAATACAGCTCTATCAAATATTTTTTATGAAGATGAAGCTGCGTGCAAACGCATAAAGCCCTCTGAGTGGCGGCGTCGACCCCGTGCACACAAAGCCCGTGAAAGCCTTACACGCCTGCTCTCGCCGATATTATAATAAATATAAGAAGTTTTGACGTAATTTTCCGACGTGTTCGTTAAACCTTTTTTCATCAGCGATTGTTCTAAGAATATAAAAAACACTTCACAACTATTTTTTATGAAAAAAACCTTTTTCTTGCTGCTGATAGCCCTGACAGGCATCTCGGCATACGCACAAAAACTTAATAAAGCCGAGGCGCAGGCGCTGCAGGCGTTCCTTAATCAACCGGCAGCCGAAAACGGCACCAACGCTGATGTCCTTTCAACCAACGACCCGGCCGCCATCCCCGGTGTTGAATATGCCGGCGGACATGTTGTAGCAATTGATCTCAAGGAGAAGAAAGTAGGAGGAAACCTTGTTCTGAACGGCTTTGCCGCTCTTGAGAAGGTTGACGTTTCACGTAACGGACTCACCGGTCTTACAGTGAAAAATTGTCCCGCCCTCAATGAGCTGAACGCCTCACGCAACAAAATCGGTGTTTGCGTGCTGACGGATTGTCCTAACCTGAAAAATGTGCTGGTTTACCGCAACCGCATTACCGACCTTGATGTCTCACAACTGGCGTCAGTTGAAAACATCAACTGTTCATCAAACTATCTGGCTGAGTTGACCATTTCAAACTCAAATTCGTTGAAGACCCTTAACTGCCAGAGTAACCACCTTGAGGTACTGAACCTGAATGATTGCACTGCTTTGAAGAATCTATATTGCGGTTACAACAAACTGACCACACTCAATCTTCTGGGTACCGTTAATCTGCAAAACCTGAATGTTGACAGCAACCAAATCCACGACCTGTACATACAGGGTCAAAGCTCACTTTCAAGCCTGTTGTGTTCAGACAACAACATGACAAACCTGGCTGTAAATAATTGTCAGAACCTCCTTGACCTGATTTGCTCATACAACGACCTCACCGAGTTGACGGTTGAGAAGTGCCCCAATCTACAATATGTTGATTGCTCATACAATGACCTTACCCAACTGACACTTGCCAACCAGACCTTCCTGCAGCGAGTTATCTGTAGCAACAACCAGTTGCAGATGGTGGATGTATCATTTGACCCGGCACTTACCTACCTCAACTGCCGCTACAATATGATTAGCGACCTGCGCACTGTCGGTGACGACAATCTGGTTCAGGTATCATGCCAATGGAATCCCTAAGAAATCATACAGTTAAATATAAGAAAAGCGGTTGCTCCTGAGTTGGGCAACCGTTTTTATTAATGAGATATGATTCAGGACAATTTAAAGACCAGGCGTTGCACACCGTCTTGCCAACGTGAGCTGGTTATTCTAAACGTACCGATCTGAGAGGTGCGTTCAACATGTGTGCCGGCACAAAGACAACTGTCATAATCCCCAATCTTCACCACCCTTAAGGTATCACCGGCAGCCTCCGGCAGTCGGCTAAGATCAAAACGGTGCATGGCTTCCTCGCGTGAAATGTATTCCTCAGTAACCGGGATGTCTTGTGCCACTATATTATTAACATACTCCTCAAGGCTCCTAAGTTCAGCCTCATCCAACGGGCAGGGCAGGCGATAATCAAGTTTTGATTTTTTGCGCTCAATGTGGGCACTGAAAGCACGCCCGCAACCATATCGTCGGGCAATCTCTCCGTTGAGAAGATGCTCAGCCGAATGCATTGGAGGATATTCCTGCTTATTGTGGGCATTCAATTGCGATGCGTCCATATTGCAATATTACGTGTTTTGTTTAACCGGCAATTTTCCCTGTGCCAGAATTATGTTTATCAACAGTTCCTTTAGAAGGACATACGGGTCGCGGCTGCTACCGTTACCCTTCATTTGCCCGTCAGCTCTGCGTAGGGCCGACATTATTTCAAGCGTCTGATACCCGTTATAGTAACGTGCAGCTTTCTCATAGCGCGATACTATCCATGTGCTTTTTGCACCTAAGGCAGCAGCCACTGCATTGGGGGACTTGTCTCTTGAAAACTGATATATAATCAAGTCGCTGAAAAAGGTATATAACAGTCCCATTGTCATGGCCCAAGGATTCAGCTTGGGATTTTCAGCGAATCGGTCAACAATCTTATAGGCCTTGGAAGCGTTGCGCGTTGTCAAAGCCTCAATCAATTCAAAATTGTTGTATTCCTTACTAATGCCGATGTTGCGCTCAATAACCTCAGGTGTTATCATCGCACCCTTAGGCAATGCAACCGTTAGTTTTGAGACCTCATTGTACAGGCGCGACAAATCAGTACCCACATAGTCGGTCAACATTGACAACCCTTTGGGCTCAATATTCAGACCCTTTTCCTTGACCATCTGGCTGATGACACTGCCCGTCTGTTTCTCTTTTAGCGGTTTACCCTCAAAAATTACAGCACCGCTTTTGCGGGCAGCTGCCATGAATTTTGGCCCCTTAGCGGTTGCGCCCCTAAATGCCATCACCACCACGCATTGCGGGGACGGATTGGTGGCAATCTCAGTGAGTTTGTCAATGTCGGTAGCCGAGACATTCTGCATCTCCTTTACCAAAACCACCAGTCGCGGTTGCATCATGGGGAAGCACCGGGCCGCCTGGATTATGGCCACTGAGTCGTTCTGAGGCCCGTAGAGAACCTGCAAATCAAAATCACGGTCAGCCTCCGGAATCAAGTTCTCAAAAGCCTCAAGCAAGCGATCAGTATAATATCCCTCCTCACCATGCAAAATATACAACGGGGACAAATTAGCTGTTCCCTTGGCAATTTGTGATAACAGCTGTGAATAGGTTGGTTGAGCGGAGGCAGCCATTTAGCGATTCTTTTCTGCAAAGTTACACATTTTTAGTCCGTCAATCAATTAATAATTCCACGTTGAAAAACAATTCTATTCCATAGAATCTTTATCCTTCTATAGTATATTTTAGACAGAAACTGCTATTTTTGCAACTCTAAGATGAGTCCAATAAGTTCTCATTGCTCTTTAACAAATAAGTATTTGAAACATATAAATATGGATAGTACTAAAATAACGTACGAGCAATTTACTGACCCGTCTTTTCGTCGGAAAGAACAAATGAAGGTCAAATCAGAGGCAATATGGGTTATTTTCCACGAATTGGGTGGATTAATCAATATGTCCAAACTTGCCAAGGAGTATTTCCATAAGTCACAAAGTTGGTTTGCTCAAAAGGTATCGGGAATGAATGTCGGGAACAAGAGTCGATCCTTTACTAAGGATGAAGCAAAACAACTGACTACATCCTTACGGGAGATTGCCGCCCGGCTCAATAAATATGCTGATGAAATTGACGCTGCAGAATAGCCCATTAACAAGCATCTGTTTTAGAAATCAATTACTTGCTAAAGGTTTACAGCCTGATTGACCTCACAAAGTCAGTCAGGCGTTTTATTTAAGGGGTAGCACTAAAGGCAGAAAAAATTGGAGGATGCCGTTTGGCATCCTCCGTGAATAGTGAATCGTGGAATTGATGTTATATGCTCTTCACAGAGCCTGTAAAACTATGTCTAAGATTATAATATATAAGTGTTTAAACCATCTCAAGTGCTTGAGCAGCCTCTTTGTGCAAGGCATGCTCGATATTTACATCGGCATAAGAACGCGCCTCGGTCTCGCCACGCAAAACCATCAATGCATTACCGGCAAGGGCCTCCAACTCATCCTCACCGGGATAGATATATACCGGTGCGATGTGCTCAACGCGCTCACGAATAAGGTCGGTGATATACTTACTGTTGGCGATACCGCCGGTCAACAATATTGCATCAACTTTGCCGAAAAGCACAGCGCTTTCTGCGGCAATATTTTTAGCCACGTGGTAAATCATGGCCTCGGTGTAAAGTCGGGCACGTTCATCACCCTCGAAGATGCGGTTCTCGATTTCGCGCATGTCATTTGAGCCGAGATGAGCCGTGAGCCCTGCTTTGCCGGCTATACGTTGCAGAAGCTGGTCTTGAGTGAATTTGCCGCTGAAGCACAGACGTATAAGGTCACTGGCGGGGAGGCTTCCGGCACGTTCGGGAGAGAAGGGCCCCTCACCGTCAAGGGCGTTGTTGGCGTCAACTGCCCGGCCATGGTCATGTGCAGCAACTGATATACCTCCGCCCAGATGACACACTATGAGGTTGAGGTCCTCATATCTTGTGCCCATGGCTTTGGCGTGACGTCGCGCAATAGCTCTTTGATTCAGAGCATGCCAGATACATATACGCGGCATAAGAGGGGAGCCGCTGATGCGGGCATAATCGTTAAGCTCATCAACGACACCGGGGTCAGCGATATAGCTGGGACATCCTGATGTCTCCTTTGCTATCTCGTATGCAAGGAAACAACCCAGGTCACAAGCGTGCTGATGCGGGCAGTGCCGTGTAGCCTCAAGCATATCCTCATCAACAACATACACACCACCCTCAACGGGTTTTGACAGGCCGCCCCGACCAATAGTGGCATCAAAATCAAGACTGATACCTTCCTGACGCAAAAGCTCAAAAATCAGCTTTTTACGCATCGGGAGTTGGTCAAAAGCACCGTTAAAGTCTTTAAGCTCTTCGGCCGAGTGGGGTATACTCTTTACCATGGTGCGTTTATCACCGTCATACACAGCTACTTTTGTGCTGGTTGAGCCGGGATTTATCACCAATATATGGTATGGTTTTTTCTCCATTACTGTATTATAGAATTAGAAGGGTGTTGATTAGAGTGCGGCCAATGCCAAAGAATAGAATTTGCTTGCAACGGTGTCGCCACGTGAGGGGAGCACAACCGAAGCCATGGTACCCTGCAGGACGGCAGCGGTTTGGGCATGGCAGAAAAGTGTAATAGCCTTGTAGAACATATTGGCGGCCTCAATGTCCGGGAACAAAAGACAGTCGGCCTCACCGTTTATAGGAGAGGAAAGGTTCTTTTTGCGCAGGCTCTCCAGTGAACATGAGGTCTTGAGGTCCAGCGGCCCGTCCAGAATGATTTTGCCAAACTCACCCTTGGCTGCGCGCTCCTTCAACTCAACATAATCGGCTGTCTGGGGGAAGTGGCGTGTGTCAACCTTCTCAGAACAGTGCAGCATGGCAATTCTGGGCTCCTCAATGCCGAATGCATGTGCGGCATAGGCAAGATAACCGATCTGGCTGGCACGTTGTTCAAGTTTGGGGTAGGGGATAACCGCCGGGTCGCTGAAGAACAGCAGGCGGGAGAAACCGGGAATCTCAGCCACTGTGATGTGGGTAAGCACTTTCCCCTTAGGCAGGATGCCCTCCTCCTTGTTCAGGACTGCGCGTAACAGGTTGTCAGTGTTGAGCATGCCTTTCATCAGAATATCAGCCTCACCGGCATGCACCAGCGCAACGGCTTTGCGGGCGGCATCATCGCAATCCTCAGCCTCAACAAACTCGATGTTGTTTACATGGCGCATCAGCACGCGGTCCTCCTCGCATTCCTTGCGGCATCCAACCATAACAGCGGTAATAAAGCCGGCCTCCAAGGCACGGTTCACTGCCAGGCGGGTGTTGATGTCAGCAGGCCATACAACAGCTACTCGCTTGCGGTCGCCACGCATACGCAAGTGATCTATAAGTTCGTCAAAATTCTTTATTCTTTCCATGGCAAATTCCCTGGGATAGATTGATTTAAGGTTAGGATTCTTTACACACCGACTCACTTTCGGTTTTCATGGCAAAATTACACATTTTTGCACAAAAAACAAATAGCCGTGCATATTTTGTTCCCCGTCAAAAAAAGACCCGTTTTGGTCCGGATAAACTTTCTATTTATAGTAGCGGGAAATGAGAAATAATTTAGAATTAGGAGGGAGGGGGAGAGCCCCCCCTCCTACGTAAAAATCTCTTATTTCAAAAGGGAACGAATTCGGTCGGCAACCACCTCAGGAGTAAACCCGAATTTTTCCTCAAGCGTCTTATATGGGGCTGAAGCACCGAATCTTTCCAAGCCCATAACGTCCCACTTGCCGGCACCGCGCATCAACGGGTAGAGAGACACCGGCAAACCGGACGTTAACCCGAAACGCTTCCCGCCCTCAGGTAGGAGTTCTTGCTTATACTCCTCAGGCTGGCGCATGAACAATCCCTCTGAGGGAACTGATATTATTTGCGTGGTAATCCCCTCATCGGCAAGAATATCTGAGGCTGCTTTCAACAAGCTAACGTCTGACCCGTTTCCTACCAGAGTTACATCAGCATCGGCACTTCCAAACAGCCTGTAAGCTCCGTGACGCACTCCTTCAAGGGCTTTTGTGTCAGTCTCTTTCAAGTCGGGGACATCCTGTCGAGTCAACAGCAGCACAGTGGGAGATTGTTTGTTCTCCATGGCAACTTGCCAACAAGCCACCGTCTCGGCGCTGTCTGCCGGCCTTAGAACCAACGTTGACTGCCGACCGTGCAAGTTATCAACCATCTCCATCAGGCGCATCTGGGCTTCATGTTCAACAGGTTCGTGTGTCGGGCCATCCTCACCGACACGGAAAGAGTCGTGGCTGAAAATATATTTTACGGGTAATTCCATAAGGGCGGACATCCTCAGGGTCGGCTTCACGTAATCGCTGAAGACGAAGAATGTACCGCAAGCAGCCCACATCGCTCCGTGCAGGGCTATACCGTTCATAACGGCAGCCATGGTGAGTTCCGAGACGCCACTCTGCAAGAAGCCTTTTGCAAAGTCTATTTCCTTTGTATCAGGTTCAATAGCACCGGTACCTTTCAGGAAACCGTCAGTTTTATCAGAGTTACAGAGATCTGCCGACGAGACAACCATGTTCTTAACATATTTGGCCAACAACTCCAATACCTTTGATGAGGCATTGCGGGTAGCTGAACCTGGTTTGACTTCAATCGTGTCCCAAGGAATCGCGGGCAGGTTTCCGTCAATCCAGTCCTTCAGCGTAGCAGCCTTGTCGGGATTCTCTTGACTCCATTCCAGTTCCGCATCATGGCGTGCACGTGAGATTGCAATCAGTTGTTGGCGTCGTTTTTCAAACTCAAGTTGCACATCCTCGGCAATTTTAAAGGGGTCAGCCGGGTCAGCTCCAAGAGCCTTCAAGGTGGCATCTATATCGGCACCGGCCTTGCTGAGAGGTTGCCCGTGGGTGCTTACTGCACCCTCCAAGGTTCCTCCGCCGGCTTTCAAAGCTCCTTTAGCCATTATGGTGTGCCCAATAATAAGGACAGGCTTGTTTTGCGATGCGCGGGCAATGGTGAGGGCAGCGTCTATTTCAGCGGGTTCATTCCCGTTAATTTCCAAGACCTCCCATCCCCAGGCACGATATTTGGCAGCGGTATCCTCAGCAGTAACCTCTTCAACCTTAGTTGAAAGCTGGACACCGTTGGCATCATAAAACATAATGAGATTATTCAGTCGCAGCATGCCCGCCAGGCGGCCTGCCCCTTGTGAGATCTCCTCCTGGATACCTCCATCACTTATATATGCGTAGGTCTTATGCCTGATAGGTGTCTCTCCCAGTCGGGCCGCAAGCATACGCTCAGCAATGGCACAGCCAACGGCCATAACATGTCCCTGGCCTAAGGGTCCCGAGGTATTTTCAATGCCGCGCTCTACATCAAGTTCAGGGTGCCCCGGGGTAACGCTTCCCCATTGGCGCAACTGTTTCAGCTCATCCATGGTGTACCGGCCTGTCATGGCAAGTATAGCATATAGCATGGGCGACATGTGTCCCGGGTCCAGGAAAAATCTGTCACGGGCTATCCATTGAGGCTGACCCGGGTCATACACTAAATGGTTGGCAAACAGTGTGGCGACAAAATCAGCGCCACCCATTGAGCCACCCGGGTGTCCGCTCTTTGCTTTTTCTACCATTGCGACAACCAGTGAACGGATATTGTCAGCTGTGCGCCTGAGCATTGATGCATCCATATTATTGGGTTTTAAGATTTAAGGCAAATTCCTTTGACATTCACACCACAAATTTAGCCAAAGAAACCGATACCGCCAAATGGCACAACTCAGAAATCTTACTTACCTTTGCGGCAAAGATGAAAAAGAATGTCACGCAAACGTAAAGAACAACCGATTATCCCCAACATAAAAATCGAGAACATAGCTGCCGAGGGTATGGCCCTTGCACACCTTGACGACGGCATGGTGCTATTTGTGCCGTATGCCGCCCCCGGTGATATTGCTGACGTAAAGGTGTTGACACGCAAAAAACGTCATGCCAAGGGTGTCATCTCCAATCTTATATCCCCGGCTCCTGAGGGGGTTAGGACCACACCTCGGTGCGAACACTTCGGCACATGCGGGGGGTGCAAGTGGCAACACCTTGATTATGCGCTGCAACTGCGGTGCAAACAACAACAGGTAGTGGATGCCATGGAGCATCTTGGTGGACTGCAAAATATTCCAATTGAGCCAATTGTGGGCGCCGACCCAATATACGGGTACCGAAATAAATTGGAATATACATTCTCAAACCGTAAATGGATACCTTTTGAGTTGATGGGAACACCTGAGGCGGAAGATAATCGCGATGGAGCCGGCTTCCATATTGCAGGGGCGTTTGACAAGGTTCTGGATATAAACCAATGTCACCTGCAGGAGGACATCTCTAACCAAATAAGGCGCACTTTGCGTGACTTCGGTAAAGAAAACAACCTCTCTTTCTTTGACTTGCGAGCTCAGAACGGACTGTTACGCACAATGATGGTGCGCACAACCTCAACGGGCCAGATTATGGTTTTGGTCGTGTTCGGGGAGGACCAACCCCTGCAGATTCAGCAGGTAATGGATATGCTTAAAGAGCGTTTCCAAAACATTACCTCCCTGCTGTACACCGTCAACACCAAGGCCAACGACACATTCTCTGATCTTGAGATCAAGACACACAGCGGGATGCCGTATATCGAAGAGGAAATGGAGGGTAGGCTACGCTTCCGCATCGGGCCTAAAAGTTTCTATCAGACAAACTCAAAGCAGGCTGAAAAACTATATGGGGTTGTTCGGGAATTTTCATCACTTACCGGGAAAGAGCTTGTGTATGACCTGTATACCGGCACCGGCACGATAGCGCAGTTTGTAGCCCGAGACGCTGCACGTGTTATCGGCATCGAGTATGTTCCCGAGGCAATCGAGGATGCCAAAATAAATGCACGCGTAAACGGATTGGATGAGAAAACAATGTTCATAGCCGGGGACATGAAAGATGTCTTGACCGATGAGTTTATCGCGCAAAACGGTCTCCCCGACGTAATGATTGTTGACCCGCCACGGGCCGGAATGCACCCTGATGTTGTGGAAACCATTTTGCGAGCGGAACCCCGGCGTCTGGTGTATGTCAGCTGTAATCCTGCCACACAAGCACGGGATATAGCTTTGCTTGCCGAAAAATACACTCTTGAGCGTATGCGACCCGTTGACATGTTCCCCCACACGGCGCATGTTGAGAATGTGGCCTTGCTGACGTTGAAATCCTGATGAATTTCATGTAATTTTCACCTAATAGTTGGTCTTTAAACCGTATATTTCTATATTTGCAACGTAGTTCAGAGGAACTTCATATTTATTAATAAAGAAGCGTTTTTTGCTTTATCCACCTGAGGAAATCGCCAATTTTCAAAACTACTTTGGAGAAAGCAGTCATTAAAAACGCTCATGCTTGTCGTATATCCACTCCCCGACAAGGGGCTTAGATATTCGATAAGGCGTGGGAGTGGACTGTCTTTCAAGTGGTTAGGCGTTTGGCGATGCCTCCTTAGGGATTGACAAGAACATCATTCCACGCTTTTTTTGTACCATAACCACTCGTCACCTCGGGAATGGAGGTGGTCGGCAAAAGGACAGTGACACCATGCAACCCCTTTTACCGTATTAATCAAGAAGTAACCATTGTATAGAATGCCTGACAACTTCAACACCTATTATGAAAACATCGAGCCTGAATTTTGGCGCGATCTGTGTGTGAACACAGGTGAACTGCTGCACTTTGAGCGTGGCGAGGATTTTGTAACCGTGGGTCAGGTAGCTAAATATATAGGATATATCAAGTGCGGCATCATGAAGTATGTTGCATACTCTGACGACGGGTCAGAGCATGTGATGGGCATGGAGTTTGACGGGGGATTTATTGCCGACTTTCCGTTCTCATTTTCAGGCAAAAAGGCTCGCTTATCTATAGTGGCTTCCACCCCTTGCGAGGTTTATTGTGTCCGTGTGGAGGAGGTGACAAGGCGCATGAAGTCTGACGAGGCGATGCGCGACATTATTCTGCAGGCAACCGAGGCAGTTTTTTCAACAGTCTATGACAGATACATTGACCTTTACTGCCTTTCACCACGGCAAAGATATGAGGATTTGATAACCCGGTCTCCCGACATCTTTCTGCACTTCTCACTACGCGACATCGCCTCCTATCTCAAAATCACCCCCACACACCTTAGCCGCATCCGCAAAAAACAGTAGAAGTAACCGCTTCCATAGCCTGTTCTAAACATTTGTTGAGGGAAAATTTAGAATTTTACCGCTACTTTGCCATGTCTTTTAAACAGAACATGCACAACATTTGAAATATGAAAAGTATTATATCTGGCGCTATTCTGGCCCTGATGCCTATAAGCGTTTATGCTCAGCAACAACTTGAACCAGATACTTTAGCCACTAAACTTGATGAAGTGGTTATTGAAGCTCCACGTGTTATACACAAGTCTGATATGGATGTGTATTATCCGTCACATATTGCAGTGGAAAACTCAAAGAATGGGATACAGCTGCTTTCCAATCTTATGATACCATCCCTGTCGGTAATGGAGGCACTTGGGACGGTTCAAGCCGCCGGAGAAACGGTACAAGTACGCATCAATGGGCGGGAGGCTTCTATCGACCAGGTTCGTACCCTTTTGCCCGAAACTGTAAAAAGGGTAGAGTGGATTCCCAACCCTGGGTTACGTTATAAAGGTGCCAACTACGTATTGAACTTCATTGTTACTAATCCTACAATAGGCGGGTCCTTGCAGGCTGAAGCTCGTCCCGGATTGAATTCAGCCTTCGGGCGCGGGTGGGCCGACCTGAAGCTTAACCATGGCCGCTCTCAGTGGAGTATTGGGGGAAACATCAAGTATACTGAAGATTTAAAGTCTCACCGAGAATATAATGAAACTTTTACCCTCCCCGATGGAAATATCATATCCCGTACCGAAACATCCCGGCATGGCTCCCTTGATAACACCCAGGGTTGGGCCTGGGCTGAATACAGCTATGTCAAGCCGGACACCACGGTAATCTTTGTCGGGATCAATGACTTTGCCTCAATCAATGATCGCACCAAATACAACGGCCTGATGGCTTACAGCAACAGCGAAACAGATTATGAGCTGTCTGACGTTTCAGGTACTAAAGGCAACCATCCCTCAATGTCGGCTTATCTTGAGCAACACTTTCCTCACAAACAGACTTTGGTTGTTGATTTCAGTACAATGCTATACTTTGGTAAGTCCTTCTCAGACTATACCGAGCGACGGCCAGACATGTCAGATTACACTACTGATGTCCACACCTTGATAAAAGACCGAAATCAGGCATACGCTATTGAAGCCGACTATATTAAGAATTGGAAAAAGTCTCGCCTTACGGCCGGTGCTACATATTCGGCTAATCGCAATCGCTCAAAATACGAAAATCTGGGCGGGGAGATTTTCCACCAGCGGCAAGACCGCGTTTACTTCTTTGCCGAATATTTCCAACGAATTAAAAAAGTCAGCATCACAGCCGGGGTAGGGGCCCAATACACAGATTTCATGTTCCGTGAGAGCAGACAAGGAAGCAACTCATGGAACATCCGACCGCAGGCCACAATAACCTATTCCCTAAATCAAGACCACAACTTCAGGCTCAGTTTTGATTCATGGCAATCCACACCGACACTTGCCGAGACCAACATAGCCCCGCAACAACTTGACGGTTTTCAATGGCGCATGGGCAATCCCAACCTTAAAACATCAAACTCCTATATGCTAACCCTGCGCTACAACTTCAACCTGCCGAGGGTAGGGGGCTTGTTCGGAATCAGGGCCTTTACCAGTCCCAACGCCATCACCCCACTTTTATACTGGGATGAGGACCGCCTGATAACTACATACGAAAACAGTCGTGGCCTTAAGAACCTTTCATTTTTCCTAGCTCCGCAAATTGAGATTGTCCCAGATTGGGTCATGTTCTCGGGATACATCCAATATCGCATAGAGAATATGCGGGGAACCGGTTATAGCCTAAACGCTTATAATTGGAGCGGGAATGCTAATCTACAGATAACACATTGGGGATTCAGACTGATGTTTCAATATGTACAGGCTCAGCATGATTTATGGGGAGAAAAAATCAGTTGGGGTGAAAACATCAATATCTTAGACCTTTCATACAACTGGAAAAACTGGCAATTCGGGGCCGGCATAATCATGCCCTTCGGCCGTTATGATCAGGGGTCAAAGATGATAAGCAAATGGAACACAAACGAGCAACACATGCGCCTTGACATGCGCATACCCTACATAAAAATCAGCTATAATCTACAGTGGGGACGCCAAAAGCGCAGTGCCAATAAGCTCATCAACTCCAACGCCAATATTGAAACCTCCACAGCCGGGGGCCGCTAACAACAAACCACAATTATCCTATATTACAGTTAGGAGGCTGTGTCAAAATAGGCGCAGCCTCTTTCCTAAATAAACTGCTGAAAAA
>CAYMNF010000037.1:0-21429 GCA_964391735.1 uncultured Bacteroides sp.
GTTTGGGAGAACTATTGGGGGGAGTGAGGCGTTATCAAAGAAAAGAATTTTATTATGACACGTAAAGAACTTGCCGATGTTATCGCGCTGAAAGTGGCCGAGGTTATCAATAACCCCGATGTATGGGGTGAAGACCCGCAATTGAGTATTATTCCCACGACCTTGCTGGTTGGTATTGAACGCCACCGCGATGCCGAACGCTCTATCGCGTTCTGCGACTATGCCATTGAGGCGGATGCCGTAGAGGATGGTGACTACAGCGAAGATGCTGCTGATTTCCAATCAGCTTCAGATCCCGACCTCTACCCCATCGGACTTTTGATTGACTATGCAAACAAGAAACCTGATATGCAGAAAATCGAAAATCTGGCAGCTAAATACATCCCTCAAAAAAGCGAGAACCTGTACGCTGAGTAACCCCAAGTACTCAGCTAAATAATATACAAATATAACGAGGCTGTGCCCAAAATGACAGGCGCAGTCTCGTTATTTTGTCCTTGCGGTAATTTTTTTATCGGATTACAATGGAATCCCTTTAATTATTTACGCCGGGGATATGGTGTTGGAGTTTTGGTTGTATGCCTTGGCGACACATTTCCATTCGCCATTGAGTTTTAGCAGCAGAAGGAAATCGGTGAAGTCAATTCTGCCTCCCCAGCCCTCTTCCAGCACACGCACCACCGCTACGGTCTCCTCAACGGCAAGTACATCGATACGTGCCTTGAAATTTTCTCCGGCGGCAACGGTATCAACATTTTTGTAGAATTGCTCGATAGAACCATGCTCAAGCACCCCGTCAAGCATCCCGAACAATACGGCGTCCTCGGTGAATAGCTCGCGGGCATAACCGCTTTTACCCTCAGCCACGCTTTTTACAAATTTCTCGGCAGCCTTAGCCACAGCGTCATACTCTTTGATTTGGTCTCTCATATCAGTGATAAGATTAGGTGTTTTTGATGTGGGCAAAGCTACAATAGCAAAGCTCAAACGGCAAGTACCGAATAATTATTCATATACTGAATTATTTTTCGGAATGCGTTTTTATCCGCAGTTATTGCTATTTTTGCATAAACCCTAATCAACACATGGCATATCAAAAGAAAATACCTGTAGACCTTGACTGTCCACTTAGGCTAACCATGAGCCTTATTGAGTCCAAATGGAAATCCTGTATTCTGGATGAGTTGCGCAGTGGTGAACCTTTGCGGCCAAGTGAGATCCATAAACGGTTGCCTGAGGCGGCTGCGCGTGTGCTTGATATCCAGCTAAAAGAGATGGTTGAGGATGGCCTTGTTGAGAAAACGATATTTCCCGAGCTGCCTCCACGCTCAGAGTATGTAATTACCGCTTTGGGCACTTCATTACTTCCCATTATTGATTCAATGCTGAGATGGGGTGAGGAACATATTGACCTGTTTGAACGGAAGTATGGCAAACTGCCGCAGTAGATGCTTATGACCACTCCCGGCTTAACATGAAAAAGGGGCTGAACCTGTTTCGCCAGGCCCGGCCCCGTGTTTTGTGAACTACAGAGAAAGCTCTTTTTTCAGAGCATCAGATACTGCTTGTTTACTTGCAGTCGCAACCTACTTTGCTGCGTACCTCCTGCTTGAATGCTTCAAACTGTGAGGCGAACTGTGCAAAGATCGGGTTATCTGAGTTTTTCTTAATTACATGGTGCATAAATCGCATGGCAAGCACAAACTCTTTGGTGTATTTGTCCTTGGCAAAGCCAAGCGATTTGCTACGTTCAACCATGGCAGCGATGTCATGATGACCTCCAAAATTAAAGTTCAGTACCTCGGCCATTTTACCATCTTTGGCCTCAATCATGTTTACGTAATAGGATTTCTTTTCTTTATCCATAATATTGATGTTTTGTACTGACGTAGGCGATGGGGCTAAGCCTCTCGGAAGCATCAGTGGGTTAATGTTTTGTTACTATAACACTATGGATCAGCGGTTTGATTATAAAAATAGTTTAAAAAATCCTATACTTGTTTAATTCTTCAACCGACAGTTAGGGAGGGGTCACAAACTCCCGGATAGTTTAGTCCTCGTCTTCCTCCAGCTCCTCACTTTTGCTTTTATAGAAGAATACCCTGAAGTCTATTTGCCCCTTGAAAAGGTCAGCACACAGCTGCCGCATATCCTCGATTGTAGGGTACCTCTGAAATATCAATTGCTGCAATGCGCGCCAGGACCTCACACCGAATTTGCCCAAAATCCTGTAGTAGTTGAAGACCCTTATCCTTGTCTCAATCCCTCCGGCACGACCTTTAATCTCGATATATTTGCTGTCATAATCCTCATCTATCTCTATGTTATAGGGAACTTGACCGGCGTGCAAAGGAGGTGATTGCAGAAAGAGATTCTGGTCAGAGGCTTTATTGAAATACTCGGTCTGGCTTAGCATATATTGCTGCCATAGTTGCTCAAGGGTAGTACTCTGCTCCTCGCTCAACACAGCCCCTGAGTGGCCACCGGTCCACTCAAAGTCGGGAATGGCGCGACCCAATTGTGCAGAATTGAGCAATGGAAAGGCATCGGGATTTATCATGATCTCAAACTTCAGGTTGCAATACTTGGTGGGTCTGTCGCGCCATGACCAATCCTCGCCTGCGTAAGGCTCTGACGTCAAGACTCCGCGTGCTACTATTCCTGTTTGCCCATAACCGACCTTCAGCATATAGAAGACGTCCCCCTTATGCACTTTGTCTGCTTCCCAGATTGACCAGTTCATCCCGGTGACATCCTCGTTAGCCAATGCACATTTTTCAAGGTCGTTCAGAAAACGGGACATGGTGTATGATGAGAATGCCGGATTCCATTTCAATATTACAGTATTCATTTCCTTAAGATTTTTACCCAAAGATAACACAAAGGCTATAAATCAGCAAATAACACACCGAGGGGCTATGTCAATTGCTCGGCATAGTCCCTCGGTGTATTATTGTAGAATAGATTACTTCTTAGTAGTTGTTGAAGCGGCTTTTTCGGTGGTTTGGGGTTGTGCAAAGTTTGCATCGGCCTCAAAGACGAAGCTGCGACGTTTCCAGATTGCTATGCCCAAGATTATCACAATGACGCATCCGTTGAAGATGAATGCGAAGTTGGGATTGTTGCTTGCATCAAATATATGCTTGGCGGCACTTACAATGAAGGGCACAATTGAGATGCCGATATAGTTACACGTCAGCAAATATGAGAAGTAGGCGGTAGACTTTGCCGAGGTAGGGGCGATGTATGAGGTCTTGTCATACAGGACAGGCTGTACAACTCCATAGCCAAGGCCCATGATGAATACACCGGCTATAAATGACCAATAGTAGTGTATGAAGCCAATCATAAAGAGGCCCACGGCACAGAACACAAGGGCTATCTGCACCGTGCGATGGCGCAGGTGCGAGATGATGTGCGTCAACAGGAAACCTGAAACGGTTGCAGCGGCAAAGAACATGGCGGTTGCCAAGCCCACGTCACCGGTTGACAGGTGATAATGCTCCATAGTAAACGGCAGGTAGTAGCTGACAACCTCGGTACCGTATGTACAACCAAAGTACAGAGCCATAATGCCGAAGAGAAGGCCTAACACACGCTTACCCGAGAAGTGGAAATTGGGTGACGTGGGTTTGGCGGCGGTGGCACGTATTTGTTTCTCATCCTCAGAGGGGTCTGCCTCCTGCAAGGGGTGAACAGCTGCCCCTGAGTCGGTGATGCTGTTCTTTTTGATGTAGCTTGAGGTCATAAACGGTATCAGAGCCAACGGGATGATAGGAACCATGTAAACAACGAAAGCAAGGTGCCAGTTGATGGCAGCCATCCAACCCACAAACAGGGTTGCAAAGATAACGGTGAAGTTTGACAGGGAGGACTTCATACCCAACTGGCGGGTACGGGCCTTCCCGACGAAGTATTGCGAAATCAAGCTGGCAGCAAGGGGGATAACAAGGCCACAGCCAACGCCCAGCAGACAGCTCAGCAATATCAACTCAATCATGTTGTCGGCAAAGAAATAAAGCACCCCGGTCAGGGTATACAACCCTAACCCGATCCCCAGAATAAATATCTGGTTCTTGGGGGTACAAATTTTCCCGGCACACAAAATAAAGGGTATCGTCACAAGGTTGGGCAACACTGTCAACAATTGTATTTCAAGTTCTGTAACATTCTTGAAAACCTCATTGAGTTTACCCATAATAGGTGAAATTGCCAATCCGGGCAAATTCACCGTCAATGATATCGACAAGATTGCTATGAGAGAGATAAGAGGCATCTTGCCATAGCCTGAATCGACATATTTCATATTACGGTAGAGGTTAGTGTTAATGATATAGGACGGAGGCTTCTCTAAATAAATTCTAAATTAGAAACACACCGGCCCCGACGAAAGTTCGTGCCTCTATATAAATATAAGGGCAACTCGTACCGAAAAAAAACTTATATAAATGCAAGAAAAATAATGACTTCGGAAACTTTTCGATGCGGGGTATTGTTACCCCAATGTAAGGTAACTGAAGAATACTGCCCGGAAGTCCCCCAACGGAAACTTCTCTTAAAAACTAAAAACAGACACACCGACAACCGCACAGTATCCGGCAAGAAGCACTACAACGACGGGCGAAAAGCCCTGGAGAAACTCACACAATTGTTTAACAACTATCAAACTTTTACATTCATGAAAGCCAAACATGTACTCGTTGCTTTTGCATTGCCGGGAATGGCTACCGTTGCGGCACAATCTGCAGAACGCACAGACACGGTTGAGGGCACGGCGACCAAGCTTGAACTGACGCGCACCACCCCGGCGGTTAAGGCCATCCTGGAGAAGAGCCGACCGGCGGATGCTAACGCGATTCCCACACCCAAGTTCGCATTGCACACCTCAGACAACAAGTTCATCATGACCATTGGTGGTCAGATTAATCCCATCATGGGTTTTGACATCGGTAACAACCTCTACAGCCAACCGGATGCCGGCTCAGGGTTCGTCACCAGTGCTATCCCCGTCCCGGCACGTCCCGGTAAAAAGGGTGACTTCTTCCTCAATCCCCTCAACGGCATGGTTGACCTGCAAGTGGTGGGCTTTGGTGGCACCCCCGATGAGATCACAGCTTACCTGAAAGTCGGTACCAACGGTATCAACACCTCTATCGTCCTCAAGGACGCCTACATCACCTACCGCAACTTCACCGCCGGTTTGAAACTGTCCATGCTTCAGGACGACTACGCTTGCCAGCCTCCCACAATTGACCCCGAGGGCCCCTCAGGCGAGGTATCAACTGCAAGCTATGAGCTCTCTTACAAGTCGCCGTCATACAACGGTTTCCGTTATGCCGTTGGTCTTGACATCCCGACCTATTACTCATCAAACGGCTACTATCGCGGTAAGGATTATCCGCAATTTGACGGCGTACAGGTTGCAAACTACGCTGATGCCGAGAATATCATCCCCGACATCCCCGCATGGGTTGAGTATTCATTCTCACAGTGGAACCGTGTCAGGGTTTCAGGTATCCTCAGGACCTTTGCCTATCGTGACCTGCTTAGCGACAAAACCCGCCACACAGTCGGTTGGGGCGCAATGCTGTCAGGTAACCTGTCTCCTGACCCCAAAATCATATTCTACTATCAGGTAATGTACGGCAAGGGCATCGGTAACTACATCCAAGACATCGCCGGGCACCCCGTCAGCTTTATTCCCGATGATTCACGTCCCGGCCACATGAGCGCATCACCTATGCTCGGAGCCAATGTCGGTATATCATATAACCCGACCTCAAAACTGCAATTCAATGCCATGTTCTCAGAGGCACGTATTTGGGATGTGGGCGCATACAGCAACGCACTCTCCGAGTCTCAAAACTACAAGTATGCCCTCTATGGAGCTGTCAACTGCTTCTACACCTTCAACTCGTGGTTACAATGGGGTATAGAGTATCTGTGGGGACATCGTCAGACGTGGAACCACCAAGGTGCACATGACAACCGTATCCAGACCCAGGTAACGTTCACCTTCTAACGCCCTCCCTCCACGCCAAAATATATAATTCCCCTTACGTTTTACCCCTAAATACCACACGCTATGTTTCGCATAAAATCAGGTTACGGCACAAACACTTTGCCACTGTGGGCGGTGTTTAACCTATACGTAATTTTTATCTGTACGTCCATACCGGGTTTGGCTATCTCCCCTATCATGGGTAAGCTGACGCAGGTTTTCCCGGGGACCTCAGCCCTTGAGTCACAGTTCCTGACCATTGGCCCGAACTTCGCCGCCATCCCGTTCGTGTTCCTCGGCGGTTGGATCGGTACCAAGTTCAACAACAACAGGCTAACCTTCTGGACCTGTCTGCTATTCGGTATCTGTGGCGTATTGTTCTTCTTTGCTAACAGCATGATCGCTATTATAGCGCTGAGCTTCCTAATCGGTATTGCTGCCGGTGTCCTCAGTCCTTTGGCCAGCGCCTTCATTGCCGATATGTTCCAAGGTGAAAAACGTACCGCTCAATACGGTTACACCTCAGCCACCCTTAACCTTGTGCTGATGGGTTGCGTTATCGCCACCGGATATCTTGCCAAAATAAACTGGCGTTTACCGTTCCTTATTTATCTGCTCCCGTTTGTGCCCCTGTTCTTTGCCAAATGGTTCGGCAAATACATTACCGACCCGACCAAGATTCGCAAAAATGATGCCGCCACCGCCGGCAAGAAGGTGCATTACAAGTTCTCAGAGCAGGTAAACCTCCCGATGCTGATCCGTTACTGTGCATATTACTTCTTCATCACCCTGGTAATTGCCGCCATCAGCCTCTATATACCTTTCCGTTACAGCAACTCCTCAACAGCAGGTGACCTTACCTCGGTTCTTTTCTTCGGTATCATGATCTCAGGCTACACACTTAACTACTTCCTGCGCCTGGTAAAGAAAAGCGTTGCAGTGGTTTGTATCATCTTCATTGCTGCCGGTTTCGCTCTTATGACCTTCTGGAACGATGTCCTGATCGTGGGATTCGGTATCCTTGTTGCCACCTACTTCTATGGTATCGCCCAGCCTTACTACTACAACAAACTGTCAGTGGCCTCAAGCCGTATAGCGCTTACACTTACCCTGGCTTGGTTCGCCTCTATGGATTCAATCGGCAATGTTGTGGCACCGTTCATCATTGACGGAGTCGCCAAGGTATTCCACACCTCAACGCAGACCCACCCCATCGTGGCCTTCAGGATCTGTCTGGTGATGAGTATCATAGCAGCTGTCATTGTAATCTTGCGTAAAATCTTCCTTGACATCCGTCACAAAAACAATGACGATGATAACAAAAAGGCCGTAGTCGCCAACGCTCCTGCCGCAACTGCCGCTCCTGCCGCAACTACTATTGCTGCCGCTCCCGCTGCTCCCGCTGCACCTGCTGAGGATAACGACGCTACCAAGACCTCAAAATAACTTAACTAACCTTTTCCCAAATCCGGAATAAAAATCTACAGCAATGTATAAACCTAATTTCAAAAACACTGAACCTCGCGAGTTCGTCCTCAACGAGTATACACGCGGCTTTGCGCAGTGTGTTGACAACAACTGGAACTATGCCGTCTATGCACAGGACCCCGGGGTAAGCATTTACCAGAATGAGTATAATGCCGGCTATGTGCAGGGCAAAGTACAGACCAACAAGTTAATCAAGGCTACCCGCAACAACACCTGGCGCTGGTATGTGCTTGACGAAGGCCCCGGTGCCGACTCTGTAACGCCCCCCGACGGTGCCATCGAGCTCGCCACAAACGCTCTGATTGAAAATTACAACTATCTGTGTGACTGGGCCCAAAAGAATCAGGCTGACGCCAAGACACAGTCAATCATCCGACTGATGTTCCGTATGCTTGGTATCTATCATGGCGCAGCAGACAAAGAGGCCCTCACTGACGTCAAGTTTGAGAATCTGTTGTTGTCGAATATGGATGCCGAGGAGTTGAAGATGAACTCAGGCGACGACCCCTTGACCTTTATTGACATCTACTTCCTCAACGCACAGATGGACCTGTGGGATGCTATCGCCAAACCGCTGGGCGAGCTGTTTGCCAAAGCCGGCAACCCCGCTGAGGCCGACGGCCACAACTCAGGCTCAAACACCCGCCCCGAGCACCTGAAGGTTGACCACTGCTCAGGCTTCGTAAAGAAGATGGAGGACGGTAACATCTACTGGACACACACCTCATGGTGCTGCATGTTCGCTCAAAGTTGCGCCATGACCTATGTTATCGGCAGTGACTTCCTGACGCAGAACACCTTCTGCCCGGGTCAGTTCGGGTCAAATACCGACTTCGGCTTCAACGGCCACGGTATCGGCTTCAACGAGACCACCGAGACGTACTTCTACAACGAGTCCAAGACCAAGGGTATCTGGATTACCTGGCGTGCAGCAGCCGCCGAGTCATTCTCCCGGTCAATCGATGAGTTCTATGAATATATCACCCTTGACAATACCGGTACCTACCTCAACGCTTACATGATTGTTGATGCATACAAGGAGGAGTTCGGTGTGATAGATATGAGCTATGCCCGCTTTGCCCTGTTCAAAGGGGACGGCGAGAACCTTACCGTCAAGGACTCAACGGGCTATGTCCCCAACTTCCTTGACTATGACCACCACATGGTAAGCCCGCAGCATATTTTAGGTTGCAACGATCCTATCTACAAACGCATCTGGCGTGAGCTGCAAACCATTGACGGCGCCCCCAAGCGTCGTTACCAGCTCTACCGCAATCTGCCCAACGTGCATGACATGGATGGTGCCAAGGCTCTGGTAACCTACAACGAGAGCCTTGAACCTATCTCAATCGCCGGGCGCTGGGATAAGAACTACGGTACCTCAGAGTTCCTGCGCTACCAGCCTCACGGCTCGATTGATGCCAAAGCGTTCTCAACCAACGACATCAAGAAGGTGCTTGCATCGCTGAGCATGAAACCGAGCATCAACGGCTCAAAGACCAGCTTCTGGATGAAATTCGGTTCAGCCTACCTTGATGGTACTCCCTTTATCTGGAGCCAATCAATTTGGGCAAAATACAAACAGCCCGAAGATGTTGACTGCATCCCCGATGCAATTGACGGTAACTGGAATCTCGTTAAATTGTTTATGGAATAATCGGCCATAACAACAACTAATCCATAAACTTTAAAAGATAAAAAAAGTCATGGCAAACTACACTCCCAAATTCAAAAATACAGAGGCCACACAATATGTGATGGACGAATACACCTGCGGCTTTGCACAGTGTATAGATAATAACTGGAACTATGCCATCTATGCTCAAAACCCCAATGTGAGCATCTTCCAGAACGAGTATAACGCCGGGTATGTACAGGGCAAGGTACAGACGGGTGAGACCATCCTGGCCACGCGCAACAACTCATGGAGCAACTTCCTGATAGGTGCCACCCCGCAGGACGCACTGTCAATCGAGGTCAAGCCTGAGTACCTGAAGGCCTGTGGCGAGGCAGTGGTGCAGAACTACAACTACCTGTGCGACTGGGCTGCCCAGCGCAAGGATGATGTTAAGGTTGAGAAAATCATACGTCTGATGTTCCGACAGCTCGGTATCTATGAGGGTGCCGTGGGTGCCGAACCGCGCAAAAACATATCTTTTGACGACCTGCGCCTCTCCTCATACCCCGCCGAACAGAGCGTGCTGCACTATGGCAAGGACCCGTTGACCCTGCTTGACGTCATCTTCATCAACTCACAATACGACCTGTTTGACGCCGTTGGCGATAAAATCGGCCTGGTGATGGGTTATGGCTCAGCCAAAAAGATGACATCAAAGGACAAACCCGACCACTGCACATCCTTCACCAAGATGATGCCTGACGGTAATGTCTTCTGGACACACAACTCATGGTGCTGCTTCTGGGCACAATCATGTGCGGTAACCTACTGCATCGGTGACGACTTTGTTACCCAAAATGCAAACTGCCCCGGTCAGTTCGGGTCAAACACCGACTTTGGCTTCAACGGCAACGGTATCGGTTTCAACGAGACCACACACGTTGACCTGTATGACGAGCCTAAGATTCTGGGCGTATGGTTGACATACCGTTCAGCTGCCGCCGAGCAATTCTCACGCACCATTGATGAGTTCTATGACTATTGCTCAATGGACAACACCGGTACCTACCTCAACGGTTACCATATCATTGATGCCAACACCGGCGAGATCGGTCTGCTTGACATGAGCTATAACCGCTTCGTCCTGTTCAAATGCAACGGTAAGGACATCCAGATGAAGGACTCAACCGGCTACATACCCAACCACCTCGACTATGACCACCACTTGATTACCCCGACCCACATCTTCGGTGTGAACCAGCCGGTAAGCTTCTGGGTAGGCTATGAGCTGGAGAGCATGAACCTGCGTCCTATGCGTCGTAACCAGTTGTGGGAGCGCATTGACACCGTCACCGACATGGAGACCGCCAAAGACCTTATCACTTACACCGAGGACCGCGAGCCCCTGTCGATCTACGGTCGTTGGGACCTGGGCTATGGTACAACCGAGATGCCCCGTACACGTCCCGATGGGTCAGTTGATGCCAAGTGCTTCTCACGCCAGATGATTCTTGACACGCTTAAGAACCTTACAAGGGTGCCTGACATCAATGGTGAAAAGACATCCTTCTGGATGAAGTTCGGTACCGCACACGTGCGTCAGTTGCCGTTCATCTGGAGCCAGTCACAGTTCCGTGACATGAAGCAACCTGAGAGCGTTGACTGCGTACCCGATGCCCTTGACGGACAATGGAACCGCGTTAAGATGTTCATGAAGTAAAAACCACCTCCCCTCCCCCCTCCTTCGGGGGGGGGAGAGGACATTGACCAATAACCAACGGCTGCGCTACCCCAAGTGACACAGCCGTTGGTTATGATATTAGCCCGGCATCCCCTCCTCACCGGATAGTATTATTTGAGTTCTCCAACCCTATTAATATAACCTCACTCAAAGTTTAATACGCTCAGTAATATAAATTAAACTATTCAATATTTCTTTGGAAGAAGGTATCTCGGAGTAGGCTAAAGATGGCAGCTCATGCATGTATCTTGATTGCAATGTTTGCCATACATTTTTATATCTTGTAGCAATACGGAATCTTCCATTCTGTTTTCTCGCCAACCTATCGGTTGCTCAAAGATAATTCTATCATGTTCCAGAAGTTGATAGAAAGCAGTCAAAAAACTCTCACTCTCTATATACTCTATACATTCCTTATCTTTGCTTAGAAAGTGCAGGTCATAGAAATGCCTGATTTTGGCAGTTAAGTCTGTTATAAAATTGTCAGAAAGAGAAAAACGAATCAAGGAGACCAATTTCTCAGTCAATGTAGTTCTTTTGTCTAATACATTTATATCAAAAATATCAAGGTCAAATTCTTGTATCAATTCAATATTCCCTGAGGTCAAGAGGTAATCTCGTATAAAATTTGATACCGACCGCTTAGCATATGGAATGGGATTGGCAAACGAATTAATTTCAATCAAAAGCTGCCCTAATAACAAGCTGCCTATAGGAGCAATGCCTTCTACGCGAGGATAGCTGAAATATACTTTTCTATACCTTGAACCCTTTTTTGAGATACCGGACATATAAATCTCTGTTAGACCCTCTGACATTGATTTTTGTGTCGCACGAATGATGGATTTCATTTTAGCATCAGACAAACCCTCTTCTTTAACTATCGCAATATCAATGTCCTCTGAAAAGCGAGCCCCAATCTTATATACCTTTGAAAGACTCGTACCCCCTTTGAATACGGCGAAATCTCGCGACGGGCAACGTGACAATTGTTGTAAAGAACGTGTTATCCAATAATCTTTTTCAATAAAAACCGCGTTGATTCCGAGACCACCCAAATCTTTGGGTTGACTGGCTCTCAATATTATTTCTGAAAATAACTCTCTATCTTCATGTAAATTCATATTATATTCCAAGCTGATTTATTGGGTAAAACTTTCTCTGAGATTCCTATATTATACTTTGTAAAGGGATTAAGTGTTGTCTTTAACTTAGAGTCAACCCCCACGAATACCTTAAGGATAGCACCCGTTAAAGCCCTCGTAACAGCCGAGTAGAGTTTGGCATATTTCTCTAATTCAAACACTTCATCTTCAGTCAGTGACCGAAGTATAGCACCTATACGTATAAGTGCCTCCTCTGGGGTGGTTGCAGGGATTTCTTTTATTAGCTTTATGGCATCCAAGATTCTCAGCAAGGGGATATTCTTTTCAGTTATTTCATTCATCTGTTTTGTGTAGGAAATTGCATAACCGGCTCTCCTAAATGGGCGCCGATAACTGTTACTTGCAATAAGTATTGATGAGGAAATCTGAGTAGTCAGTCCCATTTGAGAAAAAGCTTGTATGCCGGTTATATATCCGTTTGGTTTCCCTCCTTTATATAGCAGATCTTTTGTAATACCCTCAATCATTGGTGGGACCTCGCCAAGTCGTGAAACTTTGGGTTTGTAAAATTTTCCTTTACCTACTTTACGCAATTCACCTTCCTTAACCATGCGGCTAACCGCTTTTGCAACAGCCCAGCTAATGGAATCCGGCAATTCCAAATCCTCATACCCAAATACCATTCCTTCCGGGATTGTGATCAGAACTTTATTTATCAACTCCTTTGCTTTCATGCTACAAAGATAAATAATTTTGTCAAGTTTTTACATGCAAAAACTTAACAAATAAATTTCTAAATCCTTGGGAAAAACAGGCGTGATTCTTTTTTTGTATTTTTTTGGGAAAATATTTGGTAAGTTGAAAAAGTCGCTGTATCTTTGCACTCGCAAACCAACGCAACGTGGTTTTTCTAAAGGGTGCGTTAGTTCAGCTGGTTAGAATGCCTGCCTGTCACGCAGGAGGTCACGGGTTCGAGTCCCGTACGCACCGCTGAGGAGAGAGGAGAATGAGTAATTTTTATCTTCGGATTTAGTTACTCATTCTTTTTTTATTTACGGCATGTTTTATTACCACCCTCCTGCCCCCTCTGAACGCTTTACATCCACCCATGCAGGCTCGCGAAAAAGAAATCTATAGGGTTACACTTATTGGCTCGGCAGTTAACGCATTGCTGATTGTGCTGAAGTTTATTGCCGGGTTTGTGGGGAGAAGCTCGGCTATGGTGGCTGATGCCGTACACTCTCTCAGTGATTTTGTCTCGGATATTATTGTCCTGGTGTTTGTCAAAATCGCCGGAAAGCCTCGCGACCGCGGTCACGACTACGGTCACGGCAAATTTGAAACACTGGCAACCCTGATGATTGGCATATTGCTGATCCTTGCCGGCATAGGCCTTCTAATTAACGGGATTGAGAAAATCATTGACTGTGCGCGGGGGGCCGTTCTGCCTCAACCCACAATGTTGGCCCTGATTATTGCAGTGCTGTCAATAGTGGCCAAGGAATGGCTTTACCACTACACCCTGCGTGTGGGGCGGCGGGAGAACTCAAATGCTGTCATTGCCAATGCCGGGCACCATCGCAGTGACGCCATTTCGTCACTGGGCACACTGGCAGGAATCGTAGGGGCAATGTTTTTTGGCGTGCGATGGCGCATCTTTGACCCTATTGCGGCCACGCTGGTAAGCTTTTTTATCATCAAAAGCGGATATGACATTGTAAAGCCTTGTATTGCCGAGTTGCTGGAAGCATCCTTGCCACCGGAGGTTGAGGAGGAGATAACGCATCTTGTCACCTCAGTCCCAGGCATTGAATATGTGCACAACCTGCGCACGCGGCGCATCGGCAACGGCATCGCCGTTGACCTGCATGCCAAAATGGACGGCAATCTATCCCTGCTTCAGGCCCATGAAAAAGCGACCGCTGCCGAGCAAGCCCTTAAGCAAGCCTTCGGGGAGAATTCCATTATTAACATACACATGGAGCCCGTCCCGGATCCATGTCACAGGGACTTGTAGTATTACACATTACAAGGGGTTGATGTGCAATTTCTTGGCGTTTGTGCTTTCTTTAGATACCTTTGTGCAGACTTATGGAACAAAAGGTTGTTGAAGTTGACGTTGCCAAGGTGCTGAACGAGCGCCTGCCCAAGGCCTCACGTTGGATTCCGCGCTTTGCCGTTCGGGGTGTTGAGAGGCTGATATGCCAGGATGGCCTCAACCAATTGTTGCGCAACAATGCCGGCAAGACCGGCGCCGACTTCTGTGCCGGTGTACTCAATGACCTTGACGTGCATTACAATGTGGTTGGAGAGGAGAAGTTTCCCCCCGCTCAAGACCACAACGTGGTATATGCCTCTAATCACCCGTTGGGCGCGCTTGACGGCATCTGCATAATTGATATGGTAGCCAAACGCCACCCCGGAAAACCGGTAAAGTTTATTGTCAACGACCTGCTGATGGCCCTCACCCCGCTTCATGACGTCTTTGTGCCCATCAATAAACACGGGGCCCAACAGCGAAGCACCGGCAGTGCCGTGGATGCCGCATTTAACGGGGATGGCCCGGTGATTGTATTCCCCGCCGGGCTGTGCTCACGCAAAAAGGACGGTAAAGTCAGGGACCTTGCCTGGCACAAAATGTTTGTGACAAAAGCCGCACAATCAGGACGCAAAATCATACCCTTGTATTTTGATGCGCAAAATTCAGGGAATTTTTATAACTTTGCACGGTTTCGCGAGAAAACCGGTCTCAAATTCAATCTGGAGATGATTCTGCTGCCGCGCGAAGTCTTTAAATGCCGCGGAGCACGTTTCACCGTTTATCCCGGAGAGGCCATTGATGCTTCCTCACTTCCCAAGGGTGCGGGAGCCACAGACAAAGCCTCCGAGATTCGGGACCTGGTTTACTCCCTGAAGCCGCAAAACAACTGACAACCTGAAACGTCTATACTCAACAGCAAACCCATAGCACAAGGTATGGAGGAGCCCATAATCCCACCGATTCCCGTTGAAGCCATTGAGGCAGAACTCACCCCAGATCGCTTCCTTCGCAACACCAACAAAGGAGGCAACCGGGTGTATGTGCTTGATGGACGCGAGGCAGTCAACACCATGCACGAAATCGGGCGCCTGCGTGAGATTGCTTTCCGCGGGTCGGGCGGCGGTACCGGCAAAGCCTGTGACATTGATGAGTTTGACCTGATGGACCCCCCTTGCCGCCAACTCATTGTTTGGGACCCAGACAACAAAATCATACTTGGCGGATACCGCTTCATCATCGGCGACCAGGTAGTGAACGACAGCAATGGTCGTCCGCGCATCGCCACCAGCCATCTGTTCAACTTCTCAGACACCTTTAAGGAGAAATATCTGCCGGGCACACTTGAACTTGGGCGCTCATTTGTACGCGTAGGGTATCAGTCCTCAAAAGCCGCATCCAAAACCATCTATGCCCTTGACAACCTGTGGGATGGCTTAGGGGCACTGACAGTGGTTTATCCACGCATAAAGTACCTGTTCGGCAAGGTAACCATGTACCCCTCATACGGCGAGGAATGCCGCAACATGATACTGTGGTTCCTAAACAAGCACTTCCCTGACCGCGAACAATTGGTCACACCCATAATCCCGCTTGAGACGCACACCGACGCCGAGGCCATGAAAGCCATCTTTACCGGCAAAAACTTTGACGAAGATTATAAAATCCTCAACCGAAAAATTCGCGAGGCCGGCAAGAACATACCCCCACTGGTCAACGCCTATATGGCCCTATCCCCCTCGATGCGCATGTTCGGCACAGCAATAAACGACGAGTTCGGCAACGTTGAGGAGACCGGCATATTCTTTGCCGTGGACGAAATCTACGAGCATAAAAAGGCCCGCCATATAGGCACCTTCACCAACCCCCGTTAACCCCGCGTCTCCCTCATCCCCCTATGTATCCGCCCAAGGAAAAAGTGTCCGTGTGGGGATGGAGCAAAAGAGGGTAATGGGGGGTAATGGCATTGCCTTTCGCATTGACCTCTACGGTCTTATGCAGCGGGTATTGGAGAAGTACTTCCAGAGGGGGGCGACCATGAGGGCCTGGAGAAATTCGCCTTCTTGAAGGAGTGTGAATACCTCATCAGGAGTTAGGAGGACAACCTCAATGTCTTCGGTCTTGTCAAGATGTTGCAGTGAGGTCTTCTCCACCCCGGTCGCCAAGTAACAATGTGTAAAGTTGTTATTAACAGATGCGTTGGGCGAAAGGGTCATTATCTTTTCCCATCGGCCTCCTGAGTATCCGGTTTCCTCAAGGAGTTCTCGCCGGGCACCGATTTCAGGGTCTTCGCCGGGTTCAACCACTCCGGCACATAGCTCAAGACGCGTCTGTTGGATACCATGCCGGTATTGGCGCACTAAAACAATCTCGCCATCGGTGGTGACGGGGATGACGTTTACCCAATCGGGATACTCAAGTATGTAGAACTCGGGATTGATTCCGCCATCGGGCAGTTGCACGGTGTCACGGCGCACTGTCAGCCATGGACGCCGGTGCAGGTACTCACTCTCAAGCACCGACCAGCGTCGGTAATCATGATCAAGAAGTGACTTATCCATGGTGTTCAGGGGCGAACCTCATACCCGGCAATATCCACCAGACGCATGTTGTACCGCAAGGCTGAGTAGGGTTTGACGAGTGAGGACTGACGGTCTCCGTAGGCCAACTGGTAAGGGATAAGCACCTCAACTGAGTCCCCCACGTGCATATTGGTTAGGGCTATAGCAAAACCGGTGATTGCCTTTTGCGGGGTTATGCGCATTATGGCATTGCCATACTTGGTCTGACGGTATGATGAGTCAAAGGGTGTAGAGTCTATCAATCGGCCGTAATAAATTACGTCACAAGTGGATGTAAACAGGGGGCGAAGGTTACCGGCCGTCAGAGCTCGGTCATTGAAATAGTGCACCAGAATCTCAGCCGTCGGGTTCCAGTTGGGGTAAACAACCTGGTAGTAGAGATTGCCGTTTTCATCAAGCGAGTCACGCATGGCCTTGAAATAGTCGGTGTTCTGCACACGCCAATCGCGGTTTTTGTCCCAGACATCGTCGTCGCTTGAGTTGCATGACACCACTGTTGATGCCATCACCACCAATATAAAAATTGCCGCTATGCGTAATAGATTCTTCATAGGGGGGGGGAAATATCCGTTAGAATTCAACCTTGGGCGCTGCCTGAGCATTCTCTGCAGCAGCAAACTGTGGCTGCTCGGTGAACCCGAACATTGAGGCATATATCACCGCCGGGAAACGTTTGATTGCCGTGTTATAATCTCGGACCTCACGTGTATACATGCTGCGGGCCGTTGTCACGCGGTTCTCGGTACCCTCAAGCTGGGTCTGCAAATCAAGAAATGTCTGGTCGGCCTTCAGTTCGGGATACGCCTCGCTGACAGCCAACAGGGATTTCAAAGCACCGGTCAGCTGGTCCTGTGCCTGTTGATATTTTGCAAGATTCTCAGGGGTGAGGTTGTCAGCCGTCAGGGTTATTGAGCCGACCTTGGCGCGGGCCTCCGTAACGGCCTCAAAAGTGCTGCTCTCATGTTTGGCATACCCCTTGACTGTATTCACGAGGTTGGGAATGAGGTCACTGCGGCGCTGATATTGGTTCTGCACCTCAGCCCACGCTTGCTCGGTTGACTGTTTTTTCTCGACAAGCCCGTTATATCCTGAGACCATGACTCCGATAATCAGTATCAGGATTCCGGCAATGGCTATGCCTGTTATCAGTTTATTTGACTTCAAGTGTACTGTCTTTTAATGGTTAATCAAAGTTTGCGCAACAGTGAGTTTATCGAGACCTCACCGTGTATAATCTTGTGCAAGTTTGCAACTTTAACACGCTCCTGTTCCATGGAGTCACGGCGGCGCAGTGTTACTGTGTCATCCTCAAGGGTTTGGTGGTCAACGGTGATGCAGAACGGGGTACCGATGGCATCTTGTCGACGATAACGACGACCGATTGCATCCTTCTCCTCATAGTGGGTAGTGAAGTCAAACTTCAGGTCGTTGACAATCTCGCGGGCCTTCTCGGGGAGTCCATCCTTCTTGACCAGAGGGAGAACGGCACACTTGACGGGTGCAAGGGGAGCCGGCAGGTGCAATACCACGCGCGTTTCACCGTTCTCAAGTGTCTGCTCATCGTATGCCGAGCAAAGCACAGTCAGGAACATGCGGTCAACGCCTATCGAGGTCTCAATGACGTATGGGGTGTAGTTCTGGTTGAGCTCCGGGTCAAAATACTTGATGTTTTTGCCTGAGAATTTCTCGTGCTGCGACAGGTCAAAATCTGTGCGTGAGTGTATACCCTCAACCTCCTTGAAGCCAAAGGGCATCTCAAACTCGATATCCGTGGCTGCATTGGCATAGTGTGCCAACTTCTCGTGGTCATGATAGCGATACTTGTCGTCGCCGAGCCCCAGGGCCTTGTGCCACTTCAGGCGCCACTCTTTCCAATACTTGAACCAGTCCATCTCGGTGCCGGGGCGCACAAAGAATTGCATCTCCATCTGCTCAAACTCGCGCATGCGGAAGATGAACTGGCGGGCCACGATCTCATTGCGGAAAGCCTTGCCGATCTGAGCAATACCAAAGGGAAGTGACATGCGGCCCGTCTTCTGCACATTCAGATAGTTAACAAAGATACCCTGGGCGGTTTCGGGACGCAGGTACACTGTCATGGCGCCATCGGCAGTAGAACCCATTTCGGTCTTGAACATCAGGTTGAACTGGCGCACGTCGGTCCAGTTCTTTGTGCCTGAAATCGGGTCAACAATCTCGGTGTCAATAATAATCTGTCGCAGCTCCTCAAGGTCATTTTTCTGCATGGCCTCGGCAAAACGCTTGTGCAGTGCTTCGCGCTTCTCAACGTTTGCCAACACTCGCGGGTTGGTGGCACGGAACTGTGCCTCGTCAAAAGCCTCGCCAAAGCGCTTGCGACCCTTGGCAACCTCCTTTTCAATCTTTTCGTCAATCTTGGCTATGGCATCCTCAATCAGGACATCGGCACGATAACGCTTCTTTGAGTCGCGGTTGTCAATCAACGGGTCGTTGAACGCATCCACGTGCCCCGAGGCCTTCCAGATGGTGGGGTGCATAAACACGGCAGAGTCTAAGCCCACAATATTTTCATGCAGCATGGTCATGGCATCCCACCAATACCGCTTGATGTTATTTTTCAGCTCCACACCGTTTTGGCCGTAATCATATACGGCGGCAAGGCCGTCATATATCTCGCTGCTCTGGAACACAAATCCATACTGCTTGGCGTGGGCCACTATCTTCTTGAAAACATCATCTTGGGTTGCCATATTCTATTATTTGACTGATATATTTTTGACTGATTTTTGTGAGTTCACTACTATGCACAGGGTCGGATGCCCCTCCCCGGTTATTTGCGCAAAGTTAAACATTTCGGCCTAAAACCGCAACTTATCCCCGTCAAGTTTGTTACAATATTGGTGCGAGCATAGCCCTTCAACAGCAAGCCCGCATTTTTCATGACCTTATCCCTGAATTAAAAACTACAAAAACATGAAACTTACCGACATCAAATCACCGGCTGACATAAAAAATCTTGACACAACAACATTAAACGATTTGGCCCGACAGATGCGTGAGGGCATCCTGGGCTGGGTTAGTACCGTGGGTGGACACGTAGGCCCCAACCTTGGCGTTGTTGAAGCCACCATAGCCCTGTATCGTGTATTTGACGCTCCCACCGACAAAATTGTCTGGGACGTGTCGCACCAGGATGTTGCCCACAAAATGCTGACGGGACGCGTAAAATATTTTACAGACCCGGCTTTCTATGGCAAAATCGGCGAGTATACCGACCCCAACGAGAGTCCCTATGACCTGTTCTATGCCGGCCACACCTCCCCTTCCATCACCTTGGCTGCCGGATTGGCCAAGGCCCGGGATATGCAGGGTGAGCACCATGCCGTGGTGGCATTTATCGGCGATGGTTCGCTATCAGGGGGCGTTGCCTTTGAGGGGCTTGATACCGGGGCAACACTTGGCACAAACTTTATTGTCGTTGTCAATGACAATCAAATGGCGATAGCCGAGGATCACGGCTCGATATATGAAAATCTGCAGTTGCTGCGCGAAACCAATGGCACGGCTGCCGACAATTACTTCAAGACCCTCGGTTACGATTATATCTATGTAAAAGAGGGTAACGATATTGATGCCCTCACCGATGCGTTCAAGCGCGCCAAGGCCTCCACGGGCCCGATAGTGGTGCACATCAACACTCAGAAAGGACAGGGGTATGCCCCCGCCGAGGAGTATCGTGAGCGTTTTCACTGGAGTGTCCCCTTTGACACTGCCAACGGCCAACCCAAGCATAACAGCGAGGCGCCCTCATATACATCAGTTACGCGCGACACCCTGCTGGGGTACATCAAGAGTGACCCGCAAACCCTGGTTGTTAACCCCGCCACCCCCGGCTCAATAGGGTTTACTCCGTCTGTTAGGCGAGAGGCGGGGAAACAGTTCTGGGATGTGGGCATCGCTGAGCAATGCGGTGTCAGTGTGGTCTCAGGCGCAGCCAAGGGAGGTGTAAAGCCAATCCTTGCTGTTGAGAGTTCCTTCTTGCAACGCGCACTTGACCAACTGATTGAGGATTTGTCTCTTGACAACCTCCCGGCAACACTGGTTGTACTTGATGCCGGAATCTATGGTATACCTGATGCCTCACATCTGGGCATCTGGGACATGGTGATGCTTTCAAACATCCCCAACCTTGTATATCTTGGTCCCACAAATGTTGAGGAATATGTAGCAATGCTCAACTGGGCCCATAACCAACAGCAGCATCCTGTGGCAATACGTGTACCGACCACTGAGTTGCGCCATGCCACGGGCCAGGTTGACCCAGACTACTCTGACCTCAACCGCTACAAGGTTGAACGCCAAGGCAGCGAGGTTGCCATTATCGGCGCATCAAACATGTTAGCCAATGCCTTGGAAGCGGCCGACCTCCTGAAAGAGAAAGGTATAAACGCCACGGTGATTAATCCCCGGTTCCTCTCAGGCGTCGACACAGAGTTGCTACACTCCCTTGAGGCCGATCATCGCGTTGTTATCACCCTTGAGGACTCCAGTCTTGAAGGTGGATTGGGCGAAAAAATAGCCCGAGAGTTGGGGCCCACATCCCTAAAAGTAAAATGCCTCGGCATCGCCAAAAAGTTCTATGACCTCTACGATGCAGACAGTGTCATCGCCCAATGCGGCCTTACCCCCCGACAAGTAGCCGACACTGCCCTCTCCCTCCTGAAGTAATCCCGAAAGATACTCAAAGACAATACCTACGAGGCTGTGACACCATAACACAGCCTCGTTTTTTCTCCTCCTATAAACCTTCTTTCAAGTTTTGTTGTTAAATTGTTATAAACTTTAATTCTTTGAGTATGAAAAAGGTGATTCTAAA
>CAYMNF010000038.1:0-21296 GCA_964391735.1 uncultured Bacteroides sp.
GGCGCGAGGTGTGATAAATTTGCATTGACCGCGATAATTTGATAATTTTGCCACTTGAAATCAAAATACTAAAGAATAGAACAGAATTGAAATGGACGTAAAGTTTCAGAAAACCGACGACGTCAAAGCCCGTCTCGCGGTTTCCATAACCGAGGCTGATTATAAAGACAAAGTTACTGCCGAGCTCAAGAAGATAGGTCAGACCCACGCCCTGCCGGGTTTCCGCAAGGGCCACGTACCTATGGGTGAGTTGCAGCGCCGCTTTGGCGAGGCTGTGGCAAGCGACGTCATCAACGACCTTGTATACCGTGCCGTCACAGAGTACTTGCGCGACAACAAGATTGACATTCTGGGCGAGCCGATGCCGGTTGAGATCAAGCCTCTTGACCTGAAAAAACAAAAGGATTATACCTTTGAATATGACCTGGCTCTTGCCCCCGAGGTCAACATCAAGATAGACAAAGACCTCAAGGTTCCCTACTACACCATAAAGGTTTCTGACGAGATGATCGCCCAGGATGACGCCAACCTGCGCAAACGCTTCGGCGCTCAGGTTCCGGGCGAGGAGTTTGAGAAGGACGCCCTGGTGAAAGGTGTGATGATGCAACTTGACGAGGACGGCAACGTAAGCACCAAAGAGGGCGCCATACAGGTAACCGCCGCCATCGTTGCCCCCTTCACCTTCAAGAGCCCCGAGGAGGCTGCCAAGTTTGAGGGTAAAAAGGTTGGCGACAAAGTAATCTTCAACCCCTGGAAGACCTGCGACGGCAACCCCGGCGAGATGGCCTCAATGCTGAACCTCGACAAGGAGATTGCCAAGGATGTTAAGAGCGACTTTGAGCTTGCCATCAGCGAGATTATTGTTGTGAAACCCGCCGAGCTCAATGAGGACTTCTACAAGAACGTATTCGGCCCGGACAAGGTGCACAACGAGGAGGAGTATCGCGAGGCCCTGAAACAAGGCATTGCCGCCCGCTTGGCCGGGAACAGCGAGATGCTCTTCCGCCGCGACGCTCAAAACCTCCTCATGAAGGAGTACGGCGAGCTGCCCTTGGCTGAGGATTTGCTGAAGGAGTGGGTGGTACGCCGCAACCCCGAGCAGTTCTCTGCTGAGAACGTTGACGAGGAGTTCAAAGCCATGCTCCCCTCTCTTTGCTGGCAGATTATCAGCGACCGCATTGCCACCGAGCTCGATGTTAAACTTGAGGAGAAGGACATCCTGCAATATGCCATGTATGTTGCCCGCCAGCAGTTTGCCCAATACGGCATGAACAACCTCTCAGACGACATTGTGGAGAACTATGCCAAGAACCTGCTTGAGGACAAGAACTTCCGCAGCCGTGCCATCGGCCAGGCCGGGGATGCCAAGCTGTTTGAGGCCATCAAAAACGCTGTCACCCTTGAGAACCACGAGGTTACCCTCGATGAGTTCACCAAGCTAATTAGTGCCGAGGACTAACACACCCCCGGTTTAAACCCAAAACGCGCCCGGGGCAATAAGTGCCCACACGGGCGCGTTTTCAACATAACGTGCCTGACCTTTTTGCACAACACCGATTTTTTAACACGCCAAATAATACTGACACACCACACCATGCTAAAACCGATGCATACGTTACGCAAAACCTTTTGCGCCCTCGCCCTCACGGCAGCCCTCACCGGCTGGGGATGCACCAGCTTCATAGTCGGCAAAAAAGCCTCGGCCGACGGCTCGGCCATGATAACCTACGCCGCAGACTCACACACCCTGTACGGCGACATCGTCCACACCCCGGCGGCCGACCACGCCCCCGGGTCGATGCGTCAGGTAACCGAGTGGGACACCGGCAAGCCGCTGTGTACCATCCCGCAGATACCCCATACCTACGCCGTCACCGGCAACATGAACGAGCACGGCCTGGCCATCAGCGAGAGCACCTGGGGCGGCCGTGAAGACCTGTGGGGCACCGAGGGGATAGACTACGGCAGCCTCATCTTCATTGCCCTGGAACGTTGCCGCACACCCCGCGAGGCCATAAAGGTGATGACCGACCTTGCCAATACATACGGCTACGCCAGCGAGGGTGAAAGTTTCTCACTCACCGACGGCAACGAGGCCTGGATTCTTGAACTTATCGGCAAAGGAAAGTATGGCAAGGGTGTGGTTTGGGTAGCACGGCGCATCCCCGACGATGCCATCTCAGGGCACGCCAACCACCCGCGCATCCATCAGTTCCCCCTTGATGATAAAGAAACGCTCTATGCCCCTGACGTAGTTGAATTTGCACGCCAACGCGGATGGTTTACCGGTCACGACCGCGACTTTGACTTCTCAAGCACATACGCTGTTACCGACGAGGGGGCTACCCGCGGGTGCGACGGGCGCGTGTGGTCATTCTTCCGCGCCAACAGTGCCGACAAGGATGCTATGGACCAATACCTGCCGTGGGTATTGCACTGCCAGGGAGAGCCTTTCCCCTTGTGGATAAAGCCTGAGAAGCCCCTGAGCGTGCGAGATGTCCAGAATGCCATGCGTGACCATTTTGAGGGGAATGCCCTGGACATGACCAAGGACATCGGTGCCGGCCCCTTCACCGTCCCCTATCGCTGGCGCCCCATGACCTACAAGGTTGACGGCAAGACCTATACCCACGAGCGCGCCACGGCCACACAGCAGACCGGTTTCTCATTTGTGGCCCAATGCAACGCCGACGCCCCCGCGCAGCGCCGCTGCACACTGTGGTTTGGCGCCGACGACACCAATACGTGCGTATATGTGCCCATCTTCAACAGTGCCAACCGGGTACCCTACCAGTTTGCCCGCGGCAACGGCGACATGTACAACATATCATGGGACGCGGCCTTCTGGGTTAACAACTATGTTGCCAATCAAGCCTACAACCGCTACTCACAGATGATTCCTGACATACGCCGCGTGCAAAACGGCCAGGAGGACCTTATTGCCGAAGAGACCGCAGCCCTGATAGCACAGACCGACGCCCTGCCGGCAGCCGAGGCCGCTGAGCAGCTTGCCGCATACAGCGACATGGCAGCCCAACGGTATGTCAAGGCATATAAGGAGTTGGGAGATTATCTGTTGGTGAAATATCTTGACGGCAACATCAAAAAGGAGAAAGACGGCAAATTTGCCGTGAACGAGTATGGTGTGCCCGTGCAGCCTGAGTTCGGCGGATACAACGAGGAGTATTACCGCACAATAGCAACATCACCGGACGGCCCGCGCCTGGAAGTTAAAGAGTAACCTCCCTTTGAGCCTGAACCTATACGACGCAAGACGGTGGGGCACGTTGACGTTTTTGTTGACGGCCCTTGCCGTTGTTGTCGGGTTCCTGTGGTTCAGCAACTCGTTGGTCAAAGACCTCTCAGAGCAAGAACGCGCACGCATGCAGATATGGGCCAACGCCACGCGCGAGATTGCCGGGGCAGGCATCAATGACGAGGGGCAGGGGGTTGACTTTGACTTCCTGCTGTCGATCATTGAGGAGAACCGCAACATCCCGGTATTGCTTACCGATGACAACGACCGGATAATCACCCACCGCAACTTCAACCTGCCTGAGCCGGTAGACTCTGCCAACCCCCTGTACATCTCCCCGGCCAACCGAGCTTTCCTGCAAAAGAAGCTCGAGGGGTTGCGCAACACCCCTAACGTCATACACATACACATCACAACCGGGGTTGACCAGCACCTGTACTATGAGGACTCGCGCCTGTTGCGCAGCCTCAGTTTCTACCCATACGTGCAGGTGCTTGTGATGTTGGCCTTCATTGCCGTGCTGTATTTTGCCATGTCCTCAACCAAAAAGGCTGAACAGAACAAGGTGTGGGTTGGCCTGTCAAAGGAGACTGCCCACCAGTTGGGGACACCCATATCATCCCTAATGGCATGGACCGAGCTGCTCCCTGAAATGGGCGCGCCGCGCGAGGCTGTTGATGAGATTGAGAAGGATGTGAAGCGTCTGGCCACCGTTGCGTCACGTTTCGGCAAAATCGGTTCAACGCCAACCCTTGAACTATCTGATGTCGGTGAGGTAATCAATCGCTCGACCTCCTACATGGCCACGCGCATATCAAACCGCATAAAGCTCACCGCCGAGCCCTCAACCGACCCGTTGCCCGCCATGCTCTGCGAGCCGCTGTTCCAGTGGGTAATGGAGAACCTGATTAAAAACGCCGTTGACGCCATGGATGGCTCTGGCAGTATTGACGTCACTACGCGCACCGAGGGGCAAGGCAAAAACCGCAAAATCATCATTGATGTCACCGACAGCGGCAAGGGCATCCCGCGTAAAAACTTCAAGACTGTGTTTCACCCCGGTTATACCACAAAAAAACGCGGCTGGGGCCTGGGCCTGGCTTTGGCAAAGCGCATAGTCGAGCAATACCACAACGGGCAGATCTTTGTGGCTGCATCCACGCCGGGCCAGGGGACAACCTTCCGCATCATCGTGCCGGCGGCCACAACCTGACCGGGTTCTCAAACATCAAAGAAAAAAAGAAAGGTCGGGGCTGTAAGCCGGGTTCTGTCAGTGAGGTTACCCCCACTGCGATGTCATTTATCCAGGCCTGCGGTCACCCGCAGGCTCAAGCAGCCTACCCCCCGGCATCGGACGAGCAGCCCTCATCTGCCGGTATACTTGGCCTTGCAACCCATAAGGCGTGCGTCACCTGATGTCGCCGTCAGGCACGGTGGGCTCTTACCCCGCCTTTTCACCCTTACCGGTATGATTGACACGTCAATCCCCGGCGGTAATTTTCTGTCACGCTACTCTGCTGTTGCCAACAGCTTCCCGTTAGGAAATATGGTGCTCTGTGTTGCCCGGACTTTCCTCTTGCCGCCTATATCGGCAAGCGACACCGCGCCCCGGCCTTTCAGCGGGCAAAGTTAGTTCCTTTAACCGAAAATCGCTAATTTTGCAACGATGAAAATCGTTGATACACATACACACATATATTTACCTGAGTATGACGAGGACCGCGACGCCGTTATGCAACGTGCAGCTGAGGCGGGGGTTGAGCTGATGGTTTTGCCGGGGGTGGACCAGAACTCATTCGGCCCCATCAAGCAGCTGCATGCTCGGTACCCTGATGTCACTGTGGCAGCGGCAGGGATTCATCCCACCGAGGTACAAGAGGCATGGCAGGCACAGGTCGATGCCGTGGAGCGTGAGCTCAACGAGCACCCCGACGTATATAAGGCGTTGGGTGAAGTTGGCATTGACCTGTATTGGGACAGCGAGGGGCGCGACCGACAGATGCAGGCCCTGGATGCACAACTGTCATTAGCGGCCAGCCGGGGACTGCCGGTGCTGTTTCATTGCCGTGAGGGGCTTAAAGAGACCCTTGATGTGCTCAGGCCATACGCATCCTCCATCCCCCGGGCGGTATTCCACTGTTGGGGAGGGGATGAAGGGGATGTCGCCGCCGTGCGACGCGTTCTGCCACAGGCCTTTTTTGGTATCGGCGGTATCGTAACATTCAAGAAATCGGCATTACCGGGCGTGTTACCCGCTATCGGGGCCGAGTTTATCGTCACCGAGACTGATGCCCCCTGGCTTGCTCCCACCCCCAACCGGGGAAAACGTAATGAGCCGGCCTATCTACCCGCCGTGGTAAACGCCATAGCGGGCGCGTTGGGGTGTGACGCCGAACCTCTGGCAAACCGCCTGGTGCAAAACGCTTATACACTTTTGGGCCTCCAGTGACACTATTGCCAAAAATCACAATAGGTATTACCTTTGTGGTGAAGGATTATACTTAAATAGCGCTATACCAATGAGCAAGAGGGTTGAACAACTGACACAATTTATTGAGAAGATGCAGGTGCGCTCCCGTGCCATTATTGCCTATTGCTCGGTTGGGGTATGGCGTGATGCCCGCAATCTGTGGTGGGTGCAATTGGTGAAAATCGGTAACCTGACGGTGCGCGGATTCCTTGACGGGGACCTGCAGAACAAGGCATGTGCCATGACATACCGCACCCTGCTGGCCATTGTCCCCTTCCTTGCCATGGTGCTGGCCATTGGCCGCGGCTTTGGACTTGGCAACCTTCTGCAAAACGAACTTATCGAGATGTTCCCATCCCAGGCCCGGGCCTTGGAGGCCGCCTTCGGGTTCGTTGACAAATACCTTGCACAGAGCTCTGAGGGGATATTCGTTGGGGTCGGCCTCCTGTTCCTGTTGTGGACGTTGGTGTCGCTGCTCAACAATGTTGAGGATGTCTTCAACAAGATATGGAGCATAAAGTCTACCCGCAGCCTGTGGCGCAAACTCAGCGACTACACGGCCATCCTCCTCATCCTGCCGATTCTGATGATATGCTCAAGCGGTTTGTCGATTTTCATGTCGACGGCCCTGCACCGCATTTTTGCCTTTGAGTTTATGACGCCGGTTATCTCCTTTGTGCTTGACTCACTGTCTGTGGTGCTGTCATGGCTCACCTTTGCGGGGGCGTATGCGTTTATCCCCAACACGCGCATCAAGTTCAAGAACGCCCTGGCGTGCGGTGTGCTGGCCGGCACAGGCTTTGAAATCCTACAGTGGCTGTTTGTCAGCGGCCAGATGTATGTGTCAAAGTACAACGCCGTCTACGGCTCATTCTCCTTCCTCCCTCTGTTGCTGATTTGGCTGCAATTGGTATGGCTGATAACCTTCATCGGGGCCCGTATCTGCTTCTCGTCGCAAAACATTATGCGCTTCAGTTTTGACAGCGAGGTTAACCGCATAGCCCCTCAATACCGCATAAAGGTTACCATGGCTGTGATAACCGTCATAGTGCAGCGCTTCAGCAACAACCTCTCACCCCTCTCACCCCAACAACTGATGAAAATGTATGCCCTGCCGGCAAAACTGGTTGACGACATTGTGGCGCGGCTTATCGAGACCGACCTTGTATGCCGGGTTGCCCGCAACAAGGAGACCGACATCAATGCCCTGCCGTTGGCGCCCACCCACCCTCTGGCAACGTACACCGTGGGTAATATACTGAAGATTCTCAACGGGTTCGGAGACAAAAACTTTATCCCCGATTTTGCCGTGTGTTTTGACTCTGTGATAAAGCAGATGGAGGCCGCCGACGGGCGTTTGGCCGAATCCTCCACTCCCCTCACCGACCTTAAAGTGTGCACCCCGGGTGCCGTCCAATAAAGAAAAAATGAACAACAATCACGATAATCTCCAAAAGCAATTGGTTCTGGACAGCCGGTACCTGCGCATGGCACGTATATGGGCCGAGAACTCATACTGCGTGCGTCGTAAAGTGGGTGCCCTGTTGGTAAAGGACCGCATGATAATCTCAGACGGATACAACGGCACCCCCGCCGGGTTTGAGAATGTGTGCGAAAACAGCGAGGGCCTCACCAAGCCCTACGTGCTGCATGCCGAGGCCAACGCCATCACCAAGGTTGCCCGCTCAAATAACTCAAGCGAGGGGTCAACGCTCTACATCACCGCCTCGCCGTGCCTTGACTGTGCCAAGCTTATAATCCAAGCGGGGATTCGCCGCGTAGTGTTCAATGAACTGTACCGCATCACCGACGGCATCGACCTGCTGAAACGTGCCGGCATCGAGGTGCTTCACCTGCAAGACCTTTCACCTGACACCTATATATGAAATCTCTGTATAAACGTCCGGCGGTATGGGTGCCACTGCTCGTGGCCGCAGCATTTGCCGCGGGTATCTGGGCCGGCAGGTGTGTGTGGCTCTCACGCAACGACACCGTGCAGAACAAGCTGCAGGAGGTCATGAATCTCATCAACACCCAATATGTTGACAAGATCTCGACAGACACACTTGTTGACTACCTGATACCGGCCTTGCTTGAGCAACTTGACCCGCACTCAGTGTATCTGACGGCCGATGAGGTAAAGTCACAGAGCGAGGAGCTTGAAGGCTCGTTCAGCGGCATCGGCATATCATTCTGGTTGCAAAATGACACCATAAATGTTGTTGAGGTCATTGCCGGCGGCCCCTCTGAGGCTGTCGGGCTGATGGCCGGGGACCGCATTGTCACCGTCAACGGCAAATCGGCTGTCGGAAAGACGTGGACCGAGGAACGTGTGCGGCGTGAGCTGCGCGGCGATGAGGGATCAAAGGTTGTTCTGGGTATAGTGCGTCCCTCGGCCCCCGGCAAGGTGCTGAAGTATGAGGTTACCCGCGCACAGATACCCATGACGTCAGTTGATGCAGCCTACCGACTGGCCGACAATGTGGCCTATATCAAGGTTAATCGCTTTGGCGAGCAAACCTACTCAGAATTCCTTGACGGGCTGACACGTACTGAATATGACCCGGCCAAGGACAAATTAATTGTTGACCTGCGCGGCAATGGCGGCGGATACATGCAGCCGGCGGTGATGATGGCCAACGAGTTTTTGCCCCGCGGGGCGGTCATAGTCTCGACGCGTGGCCGCGAGGGTAGCGGCACCGATGAGACTCTGCGTGCCGACGGCTCAGGCAGCTTCCGCGACGGCGAGGTGGTGGTGCTTGTTGACGAGCAAAGCGCATCGGCAAGCGAGATTTTTGCCGGGGCAATGCAAGACAATGACCGTGGCCTGGTGATCGGTCGCCGCTCATTTGGTAAGGGCCTGGTGCAAAACCAGTTCCCGCTGCGCGACAACAGTGCCCTGCGCCTCACCATAGCGCGCTACTACACCCCCTCGGGCCGCTGCATACAAAAGGATTACAAGCCCGGACAGTTGCACGATTATCAGGACGAAATCCTCAGCCGTTATCTGCACGGCGAGCTCATGAGCGCCGACAGCATTAAGTTTGACCCCAAACAGGTGTTCAGCACCATCAACGGCCGAAAGGTGTATGGCGGCGGAGGCATCATGCCTGACATCTTTGTGGCGGCCGACACCCTGGGTGTATCATCCTACTACATGGAGGTTGTCAATGCCGGGCTTATCCAGAAGTTCGCCATGGACTATTGCGACCGCTACCGTTCACGCCTACGTCAGGCCAAGAGTGTGCCGCAACTGCTGAAGATGCTGCCCGATGACCGCGCACTGATTGAGGAATTTGCCGAGTTTGCGCGTGTCAAGGCCGGCGTGCAGCCGCGGTGGTACTATATAAACCTTTCGCAAGATATTCTTGTTAACTCATTGAAAGCATGGATAGCACGCGATGCCCTGGGAGCGTGGGCGTTCTATGAGGTGTACAACACCTCAGACTCAACCATTGCCCGCGCCCTTGAAGCGCTGCGCCAAGGGAAAGCCCGCGTACCCCTGCTTCCCACCACCACCCCCAAAACCAACAAGTGATGAAAAAAGATGATATAAGACGCCGGGTGCGCACCCGCAAAACATTGCTCAGCGACGAGGAGCGCCTCTCTGCCGCAGATGCCGTTTTCAACGCCCTTGAAAAAATGGCCGCGTTTACCCTGGCCGAACATGTGCTGATGTATCACTCGCTGCCTGACGAGCTGTCAACACACCGCTTCCTGGATAAGTGGCATAGCAAGAAGCACTTCTACCTGCCCCGCGTCAACGGGGTTGACCTTGAAATACTGCCGTATGACCGCACGCGCATGCATTTAGGGGCATTCCACATTGAGGAGCCTGAGGGTGACGACACTGTGGACATCTCACAAATGGACCTGGTGATTGTGCCCGCCGTGGCATACGACCCGCAAGGGAACCGCGTGGGCCGTGGCAAGGGGTTCTATGACCGCCTGCTGCGTGAGTGCCGCGCGCTGAAGGTTGGTGTGGCATATGACTTCCAGCTCGTTGATGAGATTGACGCCGAGGAGCATGATGTGCGTGTTGATATGGTGGTGACGCAGGCAGGGGTTCTGCGTGTGTGCAAACGGTAACCCCCGCTACCCGCATTGACATGCCTCAGAACGGTTCACCGACAATGCTGACGGTAATTGTTGACAACGACACCCTCAGGGCAATAGGCCTAAGCCGATTGCTTGAGGAGCGTCACGGGCTGCACACCGTCATCACGGCCGACCCCACGCAACTTGAGGGTATCACCGAGCACACCCTTTTCTTTGTCACCCCCGAGGCTTTTGCCGCCAAGCCATATTTCTACGTTCCCCGTCGCCGCAACGTTGTGCTGATAAGCCGCCACGGGCCCTCGCCCCTGCCGGTGCTCAACCCCGAGGCCTCGCACGCCGAGTTGGCAACCTTCATTGACAACACCGTGCGCAACCTTGGTGCCGTGCCGCCACCCACCACCCTGTCGGTACGTGAGGCCGACATCCTGCGGCTTGTGGCGCGGGGCCTTACCAACAAAGAGATTGCCGCCGAGCTGGCAATCAGCTTTAACACAGTGCTGACCCACCGCAAAAACATCACCGCCAAGTTAGGCATCAAGAGCATCTCGGCACAAACCATATATGCTGTGATGAACGGATTGGTGCTCCCTGATGAGACTCGTTTGAATGATTAACATACAGAACCTCAAGGTAGAATTCAATACCCGCGCGCTGTTTGACGGCGTCAGCTGCGTCATTAATCAGCGTGACCGCATAGCCCTGGTGGGGCGCAACGGGGCCGGTAAAACCACCATGTTGCGCATCATCGCCGGGGAGCTACATCCCACCTCAGGGACGGTGTCTATGCCCGGGGGCACCACAGTGGGATACCTGCCGCAACAGATGCCCCTGACCGACACGCGCACCCTGATTGAGGAGGCATCCCTGGCTTTCAGCCACATAGACAAAATGCGCCGGCGCCTGGAGGAGATGAACACCGCCTTGGCTGAGCGCACCGACTATGAGTCGGCGGCATACCTTGAGCTGATTGACCGCATTAGTGTCCTCAGCGAACAGTTAGCCATTGAGGAGGGAGAAAATCAACAGGCCGAACTGGAACGCACGCTGCAGGGTCTGGGCTTCAAGCGCAGCGACTTCTCGCGTCCCACGGCAGAATTTTCAGGGGGATGGCGCATGCGCATAGAGTTGGCAAAGTTGCTGCTGTCCCACCCTGACGTGCTGCTGCTGGATGAGCCCACCAACCACCTCGACATTGAGTCCATTCAATGGCTCGAACAGTTTCTGCAGACTTATCGCGGGGCGGTGGTGCTGGTGAGCCACGACCGTGCCTTCATCAACAACGTCACCAACCGTACCATCGAAATCTCTGTTGGCAAAATCTATGACTATGCCGTGTCATATGACAAGTTCATGACCCTGAGACGTGAACGCATCGAGCAGCAGACACGCGCTTACCTCAACCAACAGAAGCAGATAGCCGAGACCGAGGCATTCATCGAGCGTTTCCGCTACAAAGCCACCAAGAGCGTGCAGGTGCAAAGCCGCCTGAAACAATTATCCAAGATTGAGCGTATCGAGATTGACAATGAGGACACCTCACACCTGAATTTGCGGTTCCCGCCGGCCCCGCGCTCAGGCGACTATCCCGTCATAGCGCAGGATGTCGGCAAAAGTTTCGGTGAACACAAGGTCTTTGAGCATGCCGACTTCACCCTGAAGCGCGGCGACAAGGTGGCGTTTGTGGGCAAAAACGGCATGGGAAAATCCACCATGGTAAAGTGCATCATAGGTGAGCTTGAGCACACCGGAACCCTGCGTCTTGGCCACAATGTCAAGATTGGTTACTTTGCCCAGAATCAGGCACAGATGCTTGACGGTGAACTGACGGTCTTTGACACCATTGACCGGGTTGCCGTGGGGGATATCCGCACAAAAATACGCGACATATTGGGTGCCTTTATGTTCGGGGGAGAGGCTTCTGACAAAAAGGTGAAAGTGCTGAGCGGAGGCGAGAAAACCCGCCTGGCAATGATAAAATTGCTCCTTGAGCCGGTGAACCTGCTGATACTTGACGAGCCCACCAACCATCTGGACATGCCCTCAAAGGATGTGCTGAAACAGGCAATCAAAGAGTTCTCGGGCACGGTGATTGTCGTTAGCCATGACCGTGAATTCCTTGACGGGCTTGTTGACAAGGTATATGAGTTTACCGAGGGGGGAATGAAGGAAAACCTTGGTGGCATATATGACTTCTTGCAAAAGAAACGCATTGACACCCTGTCACAGCTTGATGCCCGTCCTTCAGTCGCCAAAAATGACAACGAGAGGAAACCGACCCCGCAGGCCGCGAAGCCGGCCGACAAACCCCGCATCAACTATGCCGAGCAGCGTGAGCGGGAGAAAATGCGGCGCCGGGCACGCAAAAAGGTCGAGGAGGCTGAGGCTGATGTGTCGGCTAAGGAACAGGTTGTCAAGGAGATTGAACAAAAACTATCTGAAGGCAATACCGACCCTGAGCTCTACACCGCTCACCAGCAGGCAACACGTGCCCTGGAAAACGCCATGAGCGTATGGGAACTGGCATGCATGGAGCTTGAGGAGCTGGGATAACATATTTTTCATACCTTTGCATAAAACAGCACAGCTATGGGTCAAAACCGGTTATTGGAACGCCTTGATGGTGTTGAGGGTCGCTTTGCCGAGGTCGCCACATTGATTGCCGACCCAGAGGTACTTGCCAACCCGCCGCGCTATGTGGCATTGGCAAAGGAGTATAAGGAGCTTGAGCGCCTTACCGCGGCCCTAAAACGGTATCGCTCGCTTTTGGCCGATGTCGAGGAGGCCAAGGAACTGCTTGCCGGTGATGACGAGGAGATGCGCCGCCTGGCCCGTGAGACCCTTGACAGCGCCACGGCCGCGCTGCCCGACCTGGAGCATGAGATACGCTTGATGCTCGTCCCCGCCGACCCTGAGGATGCCCGCAACGTCATCCTTGAGATACGCGCCGGCACCGGCGGCGATGAGGCGGCTCTCTTTGCCGGCGACTTGCTGAAGATGTATGCCCGCTATTGCGAGAGCCGCGGGTGGCAATTCAACATCACCGGCGAGAACCCCGGCACTGCCGGCGGATTCAAAGAGGTAGTGGTGGCCATCTCCGGCACTGATGTCTACGGCACAATGAAGTATGAGAGCGGGGTGCACCGCGTGCAGCGTGTCCCGGCCACAGAGACCCAGGGCCGCGTCCACACCTCGGCGGCTACCGTGGCCGTGTTGCCTGAGGCCGAACCCTTTGACGTGAAAATAAATGAGGGGGAGATAAAATGGGATACATTCCGCTCAGGGGGCGCTGGTGGCCAAAACGTCAACAAGGTTGAGAGCGGGGTGCGCCTGCGCTACAATTGGCGCAACCCCAACACGGGGCAAACCGAGGAGATTCTGATAGAGTGTACCGAGACGCGAGACCAACCCAAAAACAAGGAACGGGCCCTTAGCCGCCTGCGCACATTTATCTATGACCGCGAACGCCGCAAATATGACGAGGATATCGCCTCCCGGCGGCGCACGTTGGTGTCAACCGGCGACCGCTCGGCAAAAATTCGCACCTACAACTTCCCCCAGGGGCGTATTACCGACCACCGCATCAACTACACCCTGCACAACCTGCAGTCTTTCCTTGACGGGGACATACAGCCCGTCATAGACCAACTGTCACTGGCCGAGCGCTCACAGTTGCTTGACAGTGACAACATCGACTGACCCCGCGGGCCGTGGAAACACGGCGTTTTAGATGCCTCGGGGCGGTGTAGATAACACTATTTTTTCGTAAATTTGCATTGACAAGAATTAATACCGGGAAAAACCATGCTTGATAAGAAAAGACGTGATGAAATAGTGGCGCTGTTAAAGCGCGAAGTCGTCCCCGCTGTGGGCTGTACCGAGCCGGCAGCCGTGGCACTGTGTGCCGCCCGCTGCCACGATGAGTTGGGGGGCGAACCCCGGAAGGTCTCGGTGTTGCTTAGCGGCAACATGATAAAAAATGCCATGAGCGTGGGTATCCCCGGTACCGGCCGCAAAGGATTGCCGGTGGCAATAGCCTTGGGGGCCTTGCGCGGCGGCGCCGAGAACGGTCTCGAGGTACTGGGCGGTGTGTCACCCGCCGACGTTGAGGGGGCCGACGCATTCATCAACTCAGGGGCCATAAGCATTGCCCTGAAGCAAGGGGCGTGCGATGTTCTGTATATCGAGGTTACCGCCGAGCGCGACAACAAGGCTGTGACGGCCGTAATCTCGGGGCAGCACACCCGCTTTGTATACGTCGGGGAGGCCCTCAACCCCAACGAACCGGCCAGGGATTTCCACCCCGCCGAAACCGGAACTCAACAACAGCCCACTGAGGCACCCTTGCGCATGCGCGAGGTTTGGGAAATGGCCACCGAGGCACCCCTTGATGAGATAGAATTCATTGACGAGGCCCGCGTCCTCAACACCAACGTCTCCACGGCCGGCCTCAACACGGGTATCGGCCACTGTGTGGGACGCACCCTTGGCGGCCCCTCGGGGATGTTGCTGGGTGACACGGTGTTCCGCAAGATGATAAGCCGCACGGCCGCTGCCTGCGATGCCCGCATGGGTGGCGCTCCTATGGCTGTGATGAGCAACAGCGGAAGCGGTAACCAGGGTATAGTAGCCACGATGCCCGTTGTGGTGTTTGCCCGGGAACATGGCATTGAGCGTGAGAAGATGCTGCGCGCGCTGCTTCTGAGTCACCTCACGGTGGTGTACATCAAGCAAAGCCTTGGCCGACTGTCGGCTCTGTGCGGATGTGTGGTCGCGGCAACCGGCACGGCTTGCGGCCTCGCCTATATGCTTGGGGCTGACTACAAGACCCTCACCGACACCGTGAAGAATATGATTGCGAACCTCACCGGTATGATCTGCGACGGGGCCAAACCCGGCTGTGCCATGAAGGTGGCAAGCGGTGTCTCCACGGCCATGATGTCGGCTCTACTTGCCCTGGGTGGCAGCACGGTTGACTCGACTGAGGGGATTATTGACGACGACATTGACAAATCGGTCGAGAATCTTGGCCGTATTGGCCGTGAGGGAATGGTCAGCACCGACAAACTGATACTCAACATAATGACCTGCAAGGGATAATGATAACCTCCTGGCTGGCAGAATATCATCTTTTGGGGCTAACCATAGGCCTGTCTACCTTTTTAGTGATAGGCTTGTTCCACCCCTTGGTGATCAAGGCTGAATACTATCTTGGACAACCCTCACGATACCTGTTCGCCGGCGCCGGGGTGATTACCCTGGCGGCTGCCGTCTTGGTCCTTGACGTTTTCTGGTCATCGATTCTCGGGGTGGTGGGCTTCTCATGTTTCTGGAGCATTTTGGAAATCTCTGAGCAAAAACGACGCATTGAGCGCGGGTGGTTCCCCCCGAATCCTCGCCACCTTGAACGTTATGATTTTGACGAAGGGGTAAATCCCGGCCAAAATCAGGACGATAATAAATAGCTAATACACTATCTTTCAACCCACAACTTACAAAAAAACTTCAACGTTATGTGTACAACCTGCGGCTGCGGCCAACCCTCTCACGACCACGATCATGGACATGACCATGGTCACGACCATGCACACCACCAACATGCTGATGAGCATCAGGTGAAACTTGAGGCCGACCTGCTGGCTGTCAATAACCGGCATGCCACGTATAACCGCGGTTTTTTCAACGGGCGCAATGTCAAGGCCTACAATATTGTCTCATCACCGGGGTCAGGGAAAACCTCGCTGCTTGAGGCATTGCTGCGTGACCTCAGCGACCGCCACATCAAGTGCTCTGTCATTGAGGGGGACCAGGAAACCGAGAACGACGCCAAGCGCATCGGTGAGTTGGGGGTTGACGTGGTTCAGATAAATACCCGCAACGGGTGCCACCTGGATGCCCATGTTGTTGGGCATGCAGTTGAGAAGCTCAATCCCAAGCCGGGCTCCCTGCTGTTTATTGAGAATGTTGGGAATCTGGTGTGCCCGGCTATGTTTGACTTGGGTGAAACCGCCCGTATTGTGGTGATAAGCGTCACCGAGGGGGACGACAAGCCCCTGAAGTATCCCTATATGTTTGAGAGTGCCAACATCTGCGTCATTAATAAGATTGACCTCCTTCCATACGTCGACAGCGAGGTTGAGCGCATCAAGGCCAACGCCCGCGCAATCAACCCCAACCTGCAGTTCTTTGAGACCTCGGCTACCACAGGTGCCGGGATTCGGCATCTGGCATCGCGGCTGATGGATAACTTGAAATCATGACAACCGCACCGCGTGTGCCGGAACTGTTGGCCCCGGCCAAGGATGCCGAAACGGCCATCGCGGCAATAGACTGTGGGGCCGATGCAGTGTACATAGGGCCTCCGGCACATGGTGCCCGGGCTGCCGTGCCCAACAGCATTGAGGAGATTGAGCGCGTGGTCCGCTATGCACACATTTTTGGGGCCCGCGTCTATGTCACCGTCAATACGATAATCTTTGACGATGAAATCCCTGAGGTGCAAAAAATGATACGCCAACTGTGGCGCATAGGTGTCGATGCCCTTATTGTTCAGGACATGGGGTTGCTGAGGGTTCCCTTGCCACCCATTGACTTACACGCCTCAACACAATGCGACATCCGCACACCGGCCAAGGCGCGTTTTTTGTCAGATGTCGGTTTCAGCCAGTTGGTTATCCCGCGCGAGTCCACTTTAAGCGAAATACGGGATTTCAAAGCGGCTGTTGGCGATAAGGTCCGTATCGAGGCTTTTGTACATGGTGCGTTGTGCGTAAGCTACAGCGGTGACTGCCACGCATCCTTCGCCGCCACGGGACGGTCGGCCAACCGCGGCCGCTGCGCCCAAATTTGCCGTCTGGCTTTTGACTTGGTGGATGGAACCGGCAAACGGATAATTAAAAATCAGCACCTGCTGTCCCTGAAAGACCTTAACCGTCTTGACACCCTCCCCGAGATGATTGCGGCAGGCGTTGACTCCTTCAAAATTGAGGGCAGGCTTAAGGACCCCGAGTATGTTCGCACCGTCACGGCGGCGTACTCTCAGCGCCTCAACAACATCGTGGCTGCCTCGAACGGGACGCTGCGACGCGCCTCTATCGGCGAGTCGGCTCCGGGGTTTATCCCCAATCCCGAAGCGGTGTTCAATCGCGGCTTCACACCATACTTCCTCACTTCGCGCCCAACCGGTAAACTCACCAATCCCCTCACCCCCAAGGCAATGGGAGTGAAAATCGGGGAGACTATCCGTGAGGTAAACGGCAAATCCTTTAGAGCACGGTTTTCGCAGCCCCCTGCTAACGGTGACGGCATAGGATTCTTTGATGCCAAGGGCAACTTCTCCGGGTTCAGGGTTAACCGGGTTGATGGCGAGACCATCCACACGGCCACGGCGGTACATATCCCGGCCAATACCGCATTGTTCCGCAACTTTGACAAAAAGGCCTCTGACACCCTGCGGGCTGCCCGTTCAAAAAGGGTTATCGGGGTAACCCTGACACTGCGGATTGCTGCCGGTGGTCGTGCGGCTATTGATGCGGAGGACGCCACCGGCCTAACGGTTACCGTGGCTGACTCTACCCCTCTGCTCCCGGCCAAAAGCCCACGTGATGAACAAAATGTTGTTCGCATTCTGTCAAAAAGCGGCAACACTCCCTTCAGGGTTGACAAGGTTGTCAACAAAATACCCGAGCATCTCTTCATCCCGGCGTCAATGTTAACATCTCTGCGCCGACAAGCGCTTGACTCGCTTGTGCGCGCACGCTTGCTGACACACCGATTACCCATGCGACGCCCGGAAGATATGAATGCAAAATTCCCTGAAGCCACGGTTGACTACCACACCAATGTGGCAAACAAGGAGGCCTTGACATTTTACACCGACCACGGGGCCGAGGTAAGAGAGAAGGCCCTGGAGGTAGCCGGCCAGGCAGTCGCCCCGGGACGCTCTGTCATGACAACGCGTTTTTGCCTGAGGCGCGAATTGGGTGCGTGCCTGCGCACTCCGGGCGGCAAAAAGCTGCAGCCCCCGTTATCTTTGCAAGCCCCGGGCCTGAAATTAGGGCTGGAGTTTGACTGTGAGAATTGCCGCATGCATTGCATCTTTCTAAAAAAACAGTAAATTTGTAACCCTAACCACGATTTGAAATCCCTGTAACATGAAAAAGCATATCTGCCTGATGGCTATATTTTTATCTCTCGCCCTGATGTATTCATGCAAGCCTTCGGCAGCAATAGCGCCCGAGCAGGCATCCGCAGGCCAGCAATATATCCCCCAGGCTGTTATCTATCAAATGAATGGCGCGTGGCAAGATTTTGTGCCGGTAACCCTAAGCACCGATGGGTCCTCCATCGCTTCATTCCCCGCTGTAACAGATATCAACGACTCGCAACGGCCCATCGAACTCGCTGACGGGTGGTGGCTTGATTGCCGCGGCATATCCCCCTCCACGGCTTTCACCGGCTATACATACACACGCTATGCAGCCTTGTCTGAGACCCCTTCACCCAAGACCCTGTTGGCATCTTTGCTACCCGATGCCCGCATCACGCGTATCGTTAAACTGCCTATGACCTTGAACCAGGCACGCAAAGACATTCCCGCTGTAAACAACCTCATTCGCCGCGGGCTGCCGGGTTGCACCGTAATCCTGAAATAACCCATTTTACACATATACACTAACCCATTATACCTATGTCAAAACCGCGTATCCTTATAACCGGTGGAACAGGCTATATCGGCTCTCACACCGTGGTTGAACTGCAACAGGCCGACTATCCGGTTGTCATCATAGACAATTTGTCAAACTCAAACCGCAATGTCATTGACGGGATTGAGGCCATCACGGGCGTGCGTCCTCCCTTTTTTGAAGGGGACATTACAAACCTCGAAGACCTGAACAGGCTCTTTGACGAGTATCCCGACATACGCGGTATCATAAACTTTGCGGCCTCAAAAGCTGTGGGTGAAAGCGTACAAAAGCCCATTTTATACTACCGCAACAACCTTGACGGCCTGCTTAACCTGCTTGAGGTGATGCCCCAACGTGGTGTCAAAGGAATCGTTTTCTCATCATCATGCACTGTATATGGCGAGCCCGACCACAACCCGGTAACCGAACAGAGCCCCATCAAGAAAGCGACATCACCCTACGGCAACACAAAGCAGATTTCTGAGGAGATCATAGCCGATGTTATTGCCTCAGGCGCACCCATCAAGAGTGTTATTCTGCGCTACTTCAACCCCATCGGTGCTCACCCGAGCGCACACATCGGCGAGCTGCCCAACGGTGTCCCCGCCAACCTTGTGCCCTTCATCACACAGACAGCAATGGGCATCCGCAAGGAGCTGAGTGTCTTTGGCGATGACTATAATACCCCCGACGGCAGCTGTATACGTGATTATATTGATGTCGTTGACCTGGCCAGGGCCCATGTTACCGCCGTTGAGCGCATTCTGGACGACAAGAGCCAGGATGCCATTGAAATCTTCAACCTCGGTACCGGCCGTGGCGTGTCGGTGATTGAGCTCATCTCTGAGTTTGAGAAAGTTAATGATGTAAAGGTGCCCCACAAAATCGTTGGCCGCCGTGCCGGTGACATTGAGCAGGTATGGGCCGACCCCTCATACGCCAACAAGGTGCTGGGCTGGACCGCCGATACTCCCCTGGCTGACACCCTGCGGTCAGCATGGAAGTGGCAGCAACGCCTGCGCGAACGTGGCATTATGTAACCCCGTTTCTTCAATAAGAGCAGATTATAGGTAAAATAAAGAAATTTTTCTTTAATTTTCCCTCCGAAGTTATTAACTTTGTGGGCCGGCTTTCGGGTCGGCCCCTATGTTTGAATTTTCTAACAATCATTTATTAAAAAATAACCATGAACTTCCTCACTAACGAGAAATTGACTATTGTCGGTGCTGCCGGCATGATTGGCTCAAACATGGCCCAGACCGCCATTATGATGGGGCTCACCCCCAACATTTGCCTCTATGACCCCTATGCCCCCGGCCTTGAAGGTGTGGCTGAAGAGCTGTATCAGTGTGGCTTCCCCGGCCTGAACCTCACCTGGACTTCAGATATCAAAGAGGCTCTTACCGATGCTAAATACATTGTATCCTCAGGTGGAGCCGCCCGCAAAGCCGGCATGACCCGTGAGGACCTCCTCAAAGGCAATGCTCAGATAGCTGAGGAATTCGGTAAAAACGTCAAGGCTTATTGCCCTGACTGCAAATTCGTGGTTGTTATCTTCAACCCCGCCGACATCACCGGCCTCATCACTCTGCTGTACTCAGGCCTCAAACCCAGCCAGGTTGCAACCCTCGCTGCCCTTGACTCTACCCGCCTGCAAAACGAGTTGGTGAAATACTTCAAAGTTCCTGCTGACAAGATTGAGAATGCCCGCACATACGGTGGCCACGGCGAGCAAATGGCCGTTTTCGCCTCAACATGCAAGGTTGACGGCAAGCCCCTCACCGAGATTATCGGCACCGAGGTTCTCCCCGAGGACGCTTGGCAAGAGATGAAGGGCAAAGTTATCCAGGGTGGCAAACGCATCATCGAGCTGCGCGGCCGTTCATCTTTCCAGAGCCCCGCATACCTATCAATCGAGATGATTGCTGCAGCCATGGGTGGCAAACCCTTCACCTGGCCCGTGGGTACTTACGTTAACGACAGCCGTTTCCAGCACATTATGATGGCTATGGAAACAACCGTTACCAAAGACGGCATTACCTATAAGGAACCGGCCGGCACTCCCCAGGAGATAGCTGAACTCGAGCAAAGCTACAAGCACCTCTGCGACATGCGCAACGAGGTTATCGAGCTGGGTGTTCTTCCCCCGGTTGCTGACTGGAAAAATGTCAACCCCAATCTTGACTGATAACTGATTATTACACTTTTTATGGCAAACGGCCCCACCTTAGGCGGCCGTTTGCTTTTTCTTTACCCCAAAAATGGCTAACTTTGCCAGAAACATATCAACACTTCCTAAAAATGGCAAAAGAACTCAAGGACCTCACAAAAAGGGCCGATGATTATTCACAATGGTATAACGATTTGGTAATAAAAGCCGGCTTGGCCGAGCAGTCTGCCGTGCGCGGGTGCATGGTCATCAAACCTTATGGCTATGCTATATGGGAGAAGATGCAACATGAGCTGGACAAACGCTTCAAAGCCACCGGCGTGCAGAACGCTTACTTCCCCCTGTTGATTCCCAAATCATTCCTTTGCCGCGAGGCTGAGCATGTCGAGGGGTTTGCCAAAGAGTGTGCAGTGGTGACCCACTATCGCCTCAAGAATGACCCCGAGGGTGCCGGCGTGGTGGTTGATCCCGACGCTCGCCTTGAGGAAGAACTGATAATTCGCCCCACATCCGAGACCATCATCTGGAATACTTATAAAAACTGGATACAGAGCTATCGCGACCTGCCCATATTGGTCAACCAGTGGGCCAATGTGGTGCGCTGGGAGATGCGCACCCGCATGTTCCTGCGCACGGCCGAATTCCTGTGGCAGGAGG
>CAYMNF010000039.1:0-21076 GCA_964391735.1 uncultured Bacteroides sp.
TTGGAAATTTTGAAATCACTTTATGGCTGCTCAATGTTTCAGTTATACAGTCGGCAGAAAGAGGCTGTGTCAAAATAGGCGCAGCCTCTTGCGTTTGTGGGTGGTTATTTCTGAGAACCGAATTTTGCGGAGGGTCCGCCCATTTGTTCGGCTATAGATTTGTCTATGACTTTTGCATAGATTTTGGTTGTGCGGATGTCTGAGTGACCGAGCATACGAGCAATGATCTCCATAGATACTCCATTAGCTAGTGCTAGGCACGCTAAGGAATGGCGTGCGATGTGCATGGTCAGAGGTTTGTTGATACCGCATATTCCGGCAATCTCGCCGAGATAAGAGTTCATGCGCTGATTGGAGATGACGGGGAGAAGTACTCCACGTTTTTCACAGAGTGGGTGCCCCTTATATTTTTCCGCAATAGCTCTTGCAGATTCAAGATAGGGGATGCTACATACATTCTTTGTCTTTTGACGAGCTTTATGAATCCAATAGTTCCCTTCATCGTCCAGTGACACATGTTCCGGCTTCAGTCCTTCAACATCCGAGAATGACAATCCGGTCAGCGCGCAGAACACGAATATATCGCGCACCACGTTCAGACGCTCAAGTGTGAAGGTCTTATTCATTATTGTAGAAAGTTCCTTTTCGGTCAGGAACTGCCTGTTGGTTGCTTTTGCCTGAAACCGTATGCCTTGAAACGGATTTATCTCCATCCATTTGTTGTCAAGCGCGAGCGTTACGATTCTCTTCATTAGCGAGCAACTATATCTGGGTCAAGGGGTTATCGGACAATCGTTAGACAATCTCGGACAAAAATCATGTCCAACTGATAGTCCAATGCGGAATGCCTCGTTTTGCCGGATTTTGCGGGGTCGGGTAAAAAGAAAGAATCCCGAAAATCGTTGATTTTCAGGATTCTTGAGCGATTTGCTTTCGCTTTGGGTGGTCCCACTTGGGCTTGAACCAAGGACTCCCTGATTATGAGTCAGGTGCTCTAACCAACTGAGCTATGGGACCTGTTTGCGGTGCAAAGATAGGGGATTTTTTTTTGGTATGCAAATTTATTTTACGTGAATCTTTGCTGCCGCGGAGTGGGCGGTTTCGGCCGGGGCGTACTGGCTTTGGACGGTGGCGATGCCGCCGGCAAAGGTTCCGGGTTGCGTCACGAAGGTTTGGTAGGTGAGCTGATAGGTGCCCCTGGGGAGCCGGTCAATGAAGATTTCGGTTGAGGCATCGCGCACCTGACGATAGAATCCCAATCCGTCGGCAAAGATGTAGCCTGGGAGTTGCTCGACGGGTTCAAAGCAACCGGCTCTTTGGTCGGTTATTGCCACGTAGTCCAATGAATTATCGCATTTGAGGGTGAGGCACACGGTTACCTTGTCTCCCACGCTGAGGGGGGTATCCGTGGTGATGTCAACAAGCCTTTCGCCCTGATGCTTCATTAGTTTTTTGCTTATGGAGAGTGTGGGCGTGGAGGCTGCCTTTATGCTGTCAAAAGGTTGCACGTCGTCGTATATCAAGGCGCCGAATGCGGGGCCGTTGCTTTCTGGTCGCTTGATCTCCAAGACCTCATCGGCACCGAAGAGGCTCGCGATGAAGTACCCCGGGATTTTGGGAGAGGGTAAGTACAGGGGCCCGGCACTTGTGGTAACTGCGACGGGTGAGTAGGGAGCGAGCCAATCCTGCGATGCCTCTACAACAGAGGCAACGACTTGTGTGGTAGCTGCCGCGGTTCCCCAGTCCTGTCCCTGTTTTTGGAGGGTAAGCCATTGGGAGATGAGGGGTACCTGCTCGGAGTCGGGAGTGATGAGTTGATATGCCTGGAGGATGTTGGCGGTCGTGAGGTTAGCATTGGATGCATCTGCGCGATTGGCTGAGAGTGAGGGCCAAAACATACCCTGCTGAGGATTTGAACGCGCATATTCGTCGAGGGATGAAAGTATTTGGTTGGCTATGTTGCCGTAATTGCGATTATAGAGGATACGCGCGGCCATGGCCTTCTGCCTCACCCCGAGATTCTGCCACCGCCCAATAAGGTTCTGTACAGTTGCAGAGATTACCGCCTCGGCCCCTTGCGATGGAACAAACTGGGGGAAAAGCAGGCGCATGGCGGTATATTCGGTATAGTTTCCACCGGGGTGCTTTTTATACTCCTTGGCGGTAATATCATCAATACGGGTTAGGGCATTTTTGATTGCGCTATTTAGCTCTTTGTCTTTGGGCAGAGCACCTTGTGCACTGAGTGTGCCCATGAGTTCAAGAACTGCCTCAGTTGCCCACCGAGAGGGCCCCGACGAGCCTCCCGACCATTTCCAGCCCCCTCCGTCGGTCTGTAAATTCTTCAGAGCGTTAATTCCACTTTGAATGGACGCATCAATGGCATCGTCGTCAAGAAGAAGCGCAAGCCGAGACATGCGTTCAGTCTGACTCTCAGCAGCCGAAAGCCAGGGGGTATCGGTCAGCACCAGCGTTTTAAGCGTCTCATTGCGCGACAACATGCTGACGAGGGTTATATCCTGCCGGTCGCTTTTGGTCCATTCCTTCAGAGCCTTGGAAATCTCGGGGTTGAGCTGCAGAATACGCCGTGCCATGGCAGCGGAGAAGATTGTCTGTGCGGCCTGATTGGCTGTTGAGGGAGAGCCCTGTAACAACCCGGGGAGGGCGCTGACAACCGTCCAAACGGGGTTGTCGCAATACTGAAGCACGGTGTTTTCAACCGACCAATTTTCGGGAACCTGTATGGTAAAATCTTTTTGGCCCGCAGGGATGCAGAACTGTCTGCTCTCGATGACCCGCGATTGGGCCTCAAGCACGGGAATCACCGTCTGTTCTGCATCGGTAAAACCGTCATGAGAAGCACTTATTCGATAACCAATGAGCGACCCCCATTGGTACCCGGCATCAACGGGGATAGCAACCGTGGCAGAACCCATCGGGGGGAGTTGACGGGTGGCGTTAATGGTATTGAGAGCGGCACCGGTATCGGGATTGAAAAGCTCGATAACTATGGAAATGAGTGCGGGGGCATCGGAATTATTCATCACAAGCGCTGAAAGCTGCGTGCTGTCGCCACGCCTCAAGAAACGGGGCAGATTTGGCTGCACCATCACCGGCTTTGAAGTCACCACAGTTGCCCTCCAAGTATCTGCCAAAAGGTCAGAGTTGTAAGCCGTACCCAACACCTGCCAACGGGTATTGGCGTTGGGGAAAGTTACGCTTATTGTCAGGGAGCCGTCCGGCTCGGTAACCAGCATCGGGCGGAACAGCCCGAGTGCAACCTCGGCATCGCGAAAATCGGCGTTGGCGTCCTCAGACATCGATGCGCCAGAATCCTTGGCCCCGGCATACTCCACCTCAGATTCTTCAACCACAGCGGCTTGGTCAGCGGCAGCCATTGTCATCTTGGCCGACTCCATCATAACACCGTTGGACTCCACCGAGACCTCGTCGACACCCCGGCCACGAATCATCAGCTGCTTGGTCAGGTAGCCGCGACGCACACCGAACCCCATTCCCCATGTCTGGAAGGCCGGGTTGTAAAGATAAACCGTCTTGAAGTTCTTGACCGGAGATGAGATTTCGGCGGACACAGCGGGGATATTCCGTACCGTCCAGCGCGCATAGGGATAGGGACGCTGAGGGGTAGCTACGCCCCAATTGAAGCCCGGAGAGAGGGCAGATAAGGAGGAATTAAACATGTCAAGCATCACTGCTGACGCCGTCTGGTGAGAATTTACAGCGCGCAAACGAATCTTCCAGACCTCAGAAGAATTTGAGATTGTGCGGTCACGGAAAGAGATGACCTCAAACTTGAGAGCCCGCACAGCGGCAGTGTCGACCAACGTCCAACTTTGTGAGGCAAATTTGCCGTTGGCCATAGCTGCGATTTTCACTGATGCCTGAGAGGCATCCTCGGGGATGTCAAGCGACAAAGTATGCAAACCGGCGGGTACCGACAAGATGCGGAAAGTGGCCTGTTCACCGGCCAAAGTCTGTATCAACAGGTGTGTGGGATAGGAGGTCCCGACCTGCACGTCGGCGCGCCGGCTACCAATGTTAAGGGTACCACTAACCGGTGCCCACAAGACTGATTTTACGGGAGGAACCGTATCGGTTTCCCGATAAATGATTAAATCAAAATCGGTATTGCCGGCCAGAGAACAGTCGGGAGCTTTTGTCGACAGCTTGACCGAATAACTCCCTGAAGGAATACTGTCAACTGTAATCATGGGAGAGGATGACGTAGTCCGGCCCTTGAGCATTACTTTGCCGGCAGAGGAAATCTCATAATCAATCTGCAAGGAAGCGGGTTTGCCGCCACGTGTAACGGTAATCGGGAGGCGCACTTCCCCATCGTTAACCATGACGGTAGTGTTACCCAAGGTGACAACATATTCTTCGCCGATATTTATGGGCAAGTTTTGCATTACACTTTCACCGGAGGGAGAGGTGACAGAAGCTTGCAGAAAAAACACTCTGCTCTTGAAGGGGGAATCATCAAAAGTTTGAGAGGGGATTTCAACTACAAGTCTGCCGGAGGCATCAGAAACGGCATTGACCGTTGCAAACTCAGCGCGACCGTTAAAGAAGGAGTCCACGCCAATCACCCCGTTAAGGGCAGCCCCCTCAATGGGGAAACCGCTATAGCTCTTTACATCGAGTACAGCCTTATACCCCCCTGAAGGGGTTACGCCGGATGATTGTTGATCAACGAGAACCTCAAAAGTAGGCAGTTTATAATCGCTGACAGTAAAATTGCCATACACCGACCCGAAAGTACCCTCCAAGGCTGAGATGATAATGCGGAAATTACCCTGCAACCCTGAGACGGGGAGTTTGACCTGTGAGGTCACCCGGCCCCATTGGTCGGTGGTAAGGGTATCTGTACGCAGAGTCCGGCCGTTTGCGTCATTCACGACAGCCTTTACCATGACATCGGCGGCGATGGACATCTCCTTACCCTTCTTCAGGAACAGAGCAGCTGCCCAATCGGCAACATCACCCGGGCGATACAACGGGAGCGAGGTGTAGACATGGCCGTCAAGGACAGTATTTTTGTTGACCGAAGGTGCACGTCCCACATACAAAGTGGGGGTAACACTCTCCCCTATTCTACCCCAAAGGCTGCCGTTGAAATCAGAGGGAACCGCGAAAGAGCCGTCAGAGGCTGTACGGCCTAAACGATTATTCTTGCTGTCAAGAATATCGACATTGGCCATGGGCTTTCCATCCTTGGTATTCACGGCAGTGATAACCCCGCGAGTATCCGCGTGAGCAATCAAAGCAATCTCAGAGCAGAATATTACCCTCCCTCCGTTGTCCCTTGTCGGGGCAGCCTCATTGCTCAATGACGGTATGGCTACATATCGACCGGGCTGCTTAATGACGGCTTTGACCTTAGCAGAGTCACGCTCGGGCCACTCCCCGACGTTACCCTCAATCGGGATAGTGTTGACAAGCTCCGTGGAAGCCGAGCCGGTGTCAATCCATTCTTCCCACGGCTTTCCTCCCTTTACTTTATATATATCAATGCGGCCGGTGGGCAGATTCCGTTTAACCACGTCAATGGATATAGAATCGCCGGGGACAACCAATCCCGGGACCTCAATCTGTAAGCCGGCCTCATAGGCATTTGCAAGAGCCTCCTCAAGATTTGGCCGTTGGATAAAAGCGGGGAAAGCGGCAATGTTATGCTTGATATTTGAGATAAGCAGCGTGTCGGTGGGGTTGTCGTCGGGACGCATCTTCAACAGCACCATGCCGCTCCATTCGCTACTTTTTGTACTTTCGTACAATGAGCGCAGAGCCTCTTGCCCGACGGCAGAGTCTGCATACCCAAACATCACATCAATACGCGTTAGGTCCGCCTCAATCAGGGGTGCCATCTTCTGCTTGACCGCGCCAATCCAGCGGTCAAAAATCTGCGTCAACAGCTTTACCTCGCTGTTAGAAGCTGACGGGACAGGTTGGGACAAAAACGCTTCCCACCCGCACAACAGTCGGCGAGGCGTCCAAAGGGGCTGAACACGACAATCCTCGATGATAGACACCGCCTCACTGCACGCGAACTCAAGCAATGTGGGGTAAAGCGGCAATGATTGGCGCTTAATGTCAACAACAATGGTCCATGAGCTTATTGGCTGAGCAGCCAAAGCCTTAGTATCTCGGGTTGCAGAATCACAGAGAGAAAATATCTGCCCCCTGAATTGGTCGCCACTCCACTCGGAAATATCCTCAGGCAGGGGGGTAAGAGGCAGCGAACGCTGATTATATACCCACTTCTGACTGTTGTATGCCGCCAAAAGCACCCGCGCCTTCAGCAACCTCAACATTGAGGATGTAGACGCAGCACTAACCAATTCAGCCACCGAGTCAATGAGTTGTACCGAAGTTTTGACAACCTCCCCCTCGACAGCCGACTTTGCCAGGACCAAATCAATCAAAGAGCGCAAGGTTTGGGGACCGTCGTTGTCCCTCAACGCGCGGTCCATAGATGCCCGGCTATGACTTTCAACCTGTTGGGGGAACGCAAAATCGGGCTTTTTTTGAGCCCAAATATTCAATGAGGCAACAGCAATAGCCGCCATTGCACATACCAAGCGCAAATGGTGTTTCATATCGGAGAACGTGAAAAGGGTGAGTGATGAGTGAGGGAGAGGACGGGAGGGGGCAGAGAGCCTATTTCTTCTTTTTGAGCTTACGGTGCTCACGCGTCATTTTGCGACGGAAGTCCCGTTCGGCCGACTTCAACTTCAGGAGCTGTTTGGGAGAGAGAATCTCTTTGAACTTTTTGTAATACTTCAGTTCAATCGCGCCCTCCTTGGCCTTAGCCTCAAACATACCCTCAGCCACGGCAACGCGTTCGGCATCGGTAGCTTTTTCGCCCTTCTTTTGCAGAGCTTTTTCCTGCCGTTGCAGATTATCGTAGAGCGAGCGCACCTCGTTGTCCATGGCGTCATACTGAGCAAAGAAGCGAGTTTGCTGAGCCTCAGTCAGGTTCAGTTCCTTAGCGATAAAGCTGCGGCGTGCCTGATTCATCTCACGCATCCACTTATCGGTTTTGGCGTCAGGGTGAGCAAAGCAGCCGGCAGTGGCGGCAATCAGAGCAATTAAACCAAGTATTATTCTTTTCATCTGTCTTGATTAGCTATTAAACTGTTTAATTATCGGACAGGGGGGCAGAGCCATCCTCCTGCATATCGAGCCACATGAGGTCATCATCGCTGAGGTCATCGTAGAAATATTGCTCAACAAATTGATCATTGCCCAGGGCCTCAGCAAGGACGGGATTTTGGTTAACCTCCATGGTCGTATTCACGGGACATGTGCGCACATGGTCAAAGACCTTCATCATACACCACACGCCGGCAAACATCGCTGCCATATAAACATATGGCCTGATCTTCTGCCAGACGGTGCGGCGTGGCCGGGCCTGGGCTTGGACATCAGAGGTCTCAGCGCCCGGGACAACGTCGGGCAACGACTCCTCCATCCGCTTGGCAAAGTCCTGAAAATATCCCTCGGGCACCGTCATACCATGCCGACGGTTGTTCCTTGCCAAAGGGCTATCCGGGGAAAAGGGGTTATCTTTCATTGCTATATGATTCCTTTCTACTTTTTTCTAATTGTTTCTATGCTGATTAGACAACTTTGCCGTGGTAAGGTTTAATTGTCAGCACCCATAATCTTTTCAATCTTTTTCACAGCCAGATGATACGAAGCCTTGAGGGCACCCACACTGGTGCCGAGGATGTCGGATATCTCCTCATACTTCATGTCATCATAGTACTTCATGTTGAAGACCAGCTGCTGCTTACGCGGCAAAGTGGCGATGGCCTTGCGCAGATTCAGGGCCAATTCATCGCCGTCGATCATCTCGTCGGCCTCAACGGCATTGTTGATGTTCAGATCCGGGTCATCAAGGCTTAGATGCTCGCCTCCGTGTCTTTTGCGTCGGTCAAGGAAAGTGAGGCTCTCGTTAATGGCGATCTTGTGCAGCCAGGTCTTGAGCCGCGCGTCCCCCCTGAACATAGCCAACGATTGCCATGCCTTCATAAAGGTATTCTGGAGGATGTCATTAGCATCATCATGGTTATTAACCAACCGCCTGATCTGCCAATACAGGGGTTCGGTGAATAACCTGATGGCCTCACTGAAAGCGGCTCGCGCATCGGTGGGGTCCTTCAGTCTTTCCTCTATCTCTTGTATCTCTTTCATTGTAATAAGAACGAAAGGGGGGAGTAATATATTACATACGGTGGATTAACGAGGGTCAACACCCCAAAGCAATTTGGTGCGCAGTGAATGGACGAAGTCGCCTCCCCCGAGCCGTGCAATTATGGTTCTGAAAGAGGCTTTTTCAATCACCAGCTCAGCAGACAGCGGCAAGGAGAGGGAATGTCCGTCTAAAGCCAATCGGTACTTCTGCACACGCGACTGTACGCGCACCCCTAACACACAGCTGTCAGGGACCACGATGGGCCTCAAGGTCAGAGCATGGGGAGCCACGGGAGCGACCACAAATGCGGGCGTCTCAGGGGCAATCACCGGTCCACCCACACTGAGGTTGTAGGCCGTCGAGCCGGTTGGGGTGCTGATGAGCAATCCGTCGGCGGGATAACGGGCAAGTTTGCGGCCGTTTATCTCAGTGTCGATATTAATCATTGAGGCGGTGTCATCTTTGAGGACAGCCACCTCGTTCAGCGCAAAGGGATAAGGGATATGCGTGTTATCCAACGCCCTGACATGCAGCATACTGCGAGCTTCAAACACGAGGTCCCCGCTAAGGATGTCGGGCAGATAACTGACAGCGTCCTTCAAATCTGTGGCAGAGAGGTAACCAAGATGACCCCCGTTGATACCCAAGACCGGCAACTCCTTGTTGCCGACCCACCGGGCGGTTTTGATGAATGTACCGTCGCCGCCAACTGATATTACCAGCGAGCATGATTCAGGTAGGGTCTCAACACGATTGTTCAGCCCCGGGCAGAGAAACCCGGACTTTTCAAGAGAGGCAGCGTACTGACTGTTGAAAAGGATGTTTTGCGGGGGGATGTGCCGAGCCAACACCTCGACAAAGGTCTTGAACTGCGGCAGTTGGGCGGGTTGAAAATGCCGTTTGCCGTTGAAGACAACAACCGGATTATCAGACATTGAGGTAATGCATTAGTTCATTAACACGACGCCGAGCAGTATCGATATCCGGGCCGGCAGCATTGTCAAAACTCAGTACCTCAATGCCATAACGTTCAAGCGAGCGAGCCACTGCCACGGCATTGCGATGCGAGATGCGCAACTCAACAATCAAAGCCTCATCGGCAGAGGTATGACCGGTAACATTGAGGTTAAGCAGGTGCGCATCGGCATCCTCAACCGCACGTGCGATTAATGAGGCCGAATACTGTCGGCGCGGACATGACAGTGTGAGCATGCTCGCCTCGGGATTGTTCGGGAAAAGATATTGCAGGGCCTCAGCGGGTGAGAGAGCCTGCTGTGTCAAATCATGTATTATTGTGTCTTTCGCGCTCAAGAACGATGTATTTTGCAGAAAAAAAACTATTTTTGTGCTCAGAAATTTTCCGACTACAAAAATAACATTTTTCGGTGAAATTTATTGTCACGGAAAAACGTTATTGTGAAAGAAAACGAAAAAACAACCTACTTCAGAACAGCTTAATGACCAACTTAAGCATCAACATCAACAAGGTGGCAACGTTGCGCAATGCGCGTGGCGAGAATATGCCCGATGTGGCGAAATTCGCCGGAAACTGCGAGGCCTTCGGGGCCCAGGGCATCACTGTGCATCCGCGTCCCGACGAGCGGCATATACGTCGCCAAGACCTTTTTGACCTGAAAAACGTCATTACCACCGAGTTCAACATCGAGGGATACCCCGGTGAGGAGTTTATGAATCTGGTTCTGACCATTAAACCGGAGCAGGTAACCCTTGTACCTGACAAGCCTGACCAACTCACGAGCAATCACGGCTGGGATGTTGAGGCGAATTTTGACCTGTTGACCGAGGTAGTAGAGCGCTTGCAACAAGCAGGGATACGCACCTCGATCTTCGTTGACCCGGACCCTGAGGTTATACGCTTGGCCGCCAAGACGGGAGCTGACCGTGTAGAGCTTTACACCAAAGCGTATGCCGACAACTACGCCAAAGACCCTGAGGCAGCCGTTACCCCATACGTCATTGCCAGCAAAGTAGCACACTCGGTTGGCCTGGGCGTGAATGCCGGTCATGACCTCAACCTGGTAAACCTGAGGTATTTCCATGAGCAACTCCCCTACCTTGACGAGGTGTCAATTGGCCATGCAGTTATTTGCGACGCGCTATATCTTGGGATATCCGAGACCATTCGTCAATATCGTGAGTGCCTGAACACTGAGAATAAATAAACCAACGTAAATAAACCATAGAGCAGCCACTTGGGCTGCACATTTTCCCTCCATGATACTTCTCCAAAACCCACAAGCCGTTGCGGCCACTGTTGAAAAGCTGAACCTCTGGGACCTGTGTCGCCAGGGTGGCTTCATCATGATTATTTTGGCAGTTCTAACCATCATAGCGCTTTATATATTTATTGAGCGACTGTTGACGTTGCGCAAGGCTGCGCAAAGCGATTCCACCTTCATGAGCCGCATAAAGGATTACATCCACGAAGGGGATATCGAGTCGGCACAAAACCTTTGTCGGCAACATAACTCGCCCTACTCCAAACTGATTTCACGCGGAATCTCACGCTTGGGTCGCCCGATGAACGACGTCCTTGTAGCCATTGAGAACACCGGTAACATTGAGGTTTCATCACTTGAGAAAGGGCTTCCGTGGCTTGCCACCATCGCAGCGGGAGCACCGATGTTGGGTTTTTTGGGGACGGTTATCGGTATGGTTGAGGCGTTCTTCAATCTGGCATCCTCGGGGACCTCAGCACAGGTTGGCGACCTTGCCGGCGGAATCTACGAGGCGTTGGTCACCACCGTTGCGGGCCTTGTTGTGGGTATCTTGGCACTGTTTGGCTATAACTATCTGGTGTCACGCGTCAGCTCCATCATGACAATGTTAGAGAGCAAGACCATGGAGTTTATGGATCTATTGAACGAGCCGGCAAACCGTTAAGCCATGAGCCTGAAGAGACAACAAAATGTTATGGCGGCATTCTCGATGGCATCCATGACCGATGTCATCTTTCTGCTGCTGATATTCTTTATGGTCACCTCCACCTTCATCTTCCCGACGGCCCTGGAGGTTAACCTGCCCCAAAGTTCTGAGCAAACGGCGCTTAAGCCGTCATCGCGCATCTATATTGACGCCGGTGGAAACCTATATGCCTCGGGGCACGGAGAGGAGCCTACCCCGCTTGCCGACCTTGACGCCCTGTTGCAATACCTGCAAACTGCGGCAAAGAGTGCTGATGAAACCGGTGAGCCGCTCTATATCGCGGTCTATGCCGATGAGGCAGTTACATACGGCCGACTTGTTGAGGTATTGGACCTGGGTGCCCGCAACAACATGAATATGGTATTGGCAACCAAACCGGCCCCGGCCTCAGCTACTCCACAACCTGAAAACAGTATCAATAATGCCCAATAACCGGGATAACCGCCACAAGCTTATTGCCCTTGCCGCCACAGCCATCATCTCGGCATTGACGGTGGTGCTGTTGTTTGTGGTGACAATCACTTATAACCATGCTGCCCAAATGGCCGCCCAGAAATGGCCTCCCGTGGATTCTGCCGAGCTGTTGTTTGGCGGGGAGTATGTCATTGCCGGGGACCCGGAGGCGTTAGGGCAAGATGAGCCGGCTCCGGCAGCAAGTGTTGAGCCACAGCCCGCAGCCAGCCAAGAGGTTTCCACGGCAAACGAGCAGGAGAGCACCCCTGAACCATTGGTTACCCAAGAGAAGCCCTCAGTGGCAAAAGCCAAGCCAACGCAGGCCACAGAGGCGCACACGGCACAGGCTGCCGAGGCAGAACAACAACGTGACCAAACGAAGCGTGACATAGCCTCACGCACCAACAAATTCAACGGTAACGGAACCGGGCGACAGGGGTCGCCAGACGGCAACAGCGACCAAGGAGCCATATCCGGCACGCCGGGTGCCAGCCTTGGCAACCGCCGGTATCTTGGTGGCGGGGACTGCTCGTCAAAAGTCACCGGTAAGATAGTTGTATCTATACAAGTTAACCGCGAAGGGAAAGTAACCTCTGCCAATATCACGGGTGGCACCCCGCCGGCATCAAGCAATGCCGCACAACGCGCTTTGGTGCTGAAGAAGGCTCACCAGGCCCGCTTCTCCCCCTCAAGCGAGGCTCCGGTTTCGCAAAAGGGAACCCTGACCTATATATTCAAGTAAAAAAGTAAAGCAATATGCCCCTTATAAAATGCGACGAATGCGGTCGTAAGATATCAGACCAATCACGTTTTTGTCCGCGCTGTGGCCATCCCACCCATCTAAACAAGGCCTATCGCGAGATTCATGGCGAGGATGAGGTACCCGCCGAAGCTACCGCTCCGGTAAAAGCTGAAGAGCATGTGGAGACACCCCAAGAGGTGAAGGAGAAACTGGAGGAGGCCCGCCGGGATGATGAGATTGCCGTCAATGTTGATGACCTTGATAAAGCAGCCATTCTTGCCGAGACGCGTCGCAAAAATGAGAGGGTAAAGACCCTGATATTCATCCTGGTGACCGTGTTAGTCCTTGGATTGATTATAGCTGTTTATTTCCTTACACCAAAGGATAACGGTGTAAATGATGAGGTAACGGAGGCCGAGAGCACAGAGGTCGAGGCTGCTGAGGGTGTAAACGCTGACACCCTCACCTCTGTCCCTGAAGTCCCGGCTGAAAAACCGATAGAGGTCAAAGCAACCCCGGTTGAGAGGCCGGCTGCCAAACCGGCGGCTGTAGAAGCAGCCCCAACAGAGGAAGCCACTGAAACCCGAGAGGTAACAGTGGCTCCGTTAAGCGAACAGGCGGCTCCGGCACAATCAGAACCGAACCCCGCGACAACAGAATAAACACGTTATTTTGATTGCCCGGCGGGGGAAAGTCGGGTTATTGATTACCGGCGTACTGCAGGGCGGCGTTAACGTCAAACAGACCGCGGCCGGCAGGATTACACTCAAACTTCAATGTAGAATTCTTCAGCGGGGTAAAGGTTCCTGAGAGATTTGTAATGGGGAACTGTGGATACTCAACCTCACGGATAGTCGGGGTCAGGGCTGCACTCTCCAAATAAAGGGAACCGTTATTTGCGGTGAAGTCAATGCCGGGGAACTTCATATCCATTGCCGGCATCTCGTTTATAAACTTAGCGCCACGCACCTCGATGGCACATTTTTGGGTAGCGGCATCAAAGTTGAGGACGTAGGTTGTTGACTTTGTGGTGAAGAGGGCTGAAGGGTCGCTCTGAGGACAAACAGCGGTCTCGGCATACATAGTTTGCTGCAAGGGGAAGAGGTCAACGCGATACTTGCCGTTATACTCAAAATGCAGGCTGTAGCTTACGCGGGTAACAATTTCACCGTTGAGGGTGTAGCCCAATTGCAGAATGCCGAGGCGAAGGTTGGACAAAACGACTGAGGCGCCCGAGAGATTGGTAGGAACGACCTGAGCACCCTCAAGCCACATGATATGGTCATCAGTCTTTGAGGTTACTGATATTTCAGGGAGTTCATAAGTATAGTTAGGCATATCAGGGAGCTCAAAATTGGTCAGGGTTATCTGGCCGGTGAACTTTGAATTGCTTTGAACCATGTTGACGGTTACCTTCGGTTTTTGGCAAATGGTTTTTTCGCCGGTAATCATGTCTTGAACGACGGCAAAACAATTGTCGTAGGTGAAAGTCTTTGAAATCTCGGTTGCGTCATCGTCATGGTCAAGGCATCCGGTGAGGACGAAGCCCAAAACGGCAATCGAAAAAATGCGTAAAATCTTCATTTTAAATTATTTAAAGTTTAATTATTTACTGAAATATATTAATTCGTAGCGTCACGCCCATACGCGCCGGTTTGCCACGCTGCAAAAATGTGTTGCCAATTGACACATAGCTGAAGGTATCAAACCGTGTTTGTGTGATGTTCTCACCCCATAGAGCAACCGACCAATTCTTGGCCATCAATGATATCGAGGCACCCAGTTGTGCATAGAAAGGTTGACGGCGTGTATTCTCCTCATCCCACCAAATATCGCCGACGCCGCGCATATCAACTGACCCCTCGAGAGTGAGCTTCCGGGTTAAGGAACGGGTGGCAACCGCCTGCAAAAAGAGAGTGTTTGCGGGAGCATACGGCACGCGTTTCCCGGCAAAATCCTTTATTCCGTTATTATACTCAAGGAATGTGGCATTGGTGAAACCCCACGCGCCGTTGAGTTGCAACCACCGCAGTGGTGTGTAACGGGCAGACAGCTCAATTCCCCAAGACTGAGTCTTGCCGGCGTTGGTCATTATGCGCCCGGTGGTGGTCCCGTCGGGAAAGGTTGTCAGCTGTTGGTCTCGGCAGTCAATGAAAAAGAGTGCACCGTCAATATACAGGTTATCAAGTGGTTGCAGATTCATCCCAACCTCATAGTTCCAACTTTTCTCAGGCTTGTATGATACAATTTGCTTGACGTCATCCTGCGCGGTGAGGCCCATCTCCTCCATCACTGCTTGTTGAAGCACGTCGCTGAACATCTGTGTGTTATACCCCCCGGCTTTGTAACCCTTTGCTATATTAGCATAAAGAGTTAAACGGCGGGAGGGATGCCATGTCACCGCCAGTTTGGGCATCAGCTGCGAAAAGGTTTTGTGCAGGTTGCCGACACGGTCAAGGTTCAGATCCTCATGCCTCAATATCTCGGGGTCGGGGCCGGTCATATCCCAGATTGTATACCCATCGCGACAAAAGCTGTTGTAATGCAGACGCGCGCGCTCAACGTCAAGCCTCAAATCCAAACCGAGGTCCCAATTACCCAACTTTACCTCGCTGCGGTGATATAGGGCTACCCCCTCGTTGCGCGAGACGAAGTCGCTGAGCAGTTCAAAGTTATCGCTATCCCAAACAATAGGGAACAGGGGGTTCATCTCGTTTCTCTTACCGACAATAAGCCCGGCAATGCCATCCTCCTTAAATGTTACGGGAGCACTCATGTTTGACCGTCGGATAAAGCCGAACGCTCCACCAAGCCAACTGTACTTGCCGACATTTCCCCGCACCACAACATCCTCGGTAAATGACCACTCATGGCGAGCCTGCGTCAAGGTGAAATAGTCGAGAGGGAGAAAATCCTGGTCAAGGGTCATATTGTCCTTGAGATACTGGAATGAAGTAAGGGAGGTGACGGTGACACGTGAGCCGGTGTAGCGGACCGAGAGGCCGTCAGTAACCCCAAGTCGCTTATAGAAACAGGTGTCACCATAATCGATACGGTCAGTTTCAGCCAGACGATAGGGGTAGCCATGCTGACGGTTGAGCATCAAAGCGGCAGTATTGTCCACTGCCCAGACACTTGTAGGGCGCCATTGGGTTTTCAACCTGAGGGAGCCCCCCTCCTCACGGTCGGCATGCGCACCGGTGTGAGTGTTGCGGAAGTATCCTCCCAGATAATTTGCGTTGGCAACCAAGCTTAATCCCAAATTAGGGCGTGGCTTGGCGTACACGCCGGCACTTCCGCGCCAAAGGTTGCCCGAGCCACCCTCGGCCATAAAGCGCAGTCCCTGGAACCGCAGCGGTGATAGAGTTTTGATAGTGACCATCCCGGCCATGGTGTTGCGTCCGTAGAGGGTATTTTGCGGTCCTCGCAAAATCTCGACATCATCAATATCGGTCAGGTCAAAGTCATAATTATCCTTATTGAGGATGGGGACATTGTCGACACAGAGCCCGACCGAAGGTTGGTCAATACGCGCGCCGATACCACGCAGGTAAATGCTTGAGGTCATTCGGCTGCCATAGTCGGGGATATAAAAATTTGGGGCAAGTTCGCTAACACCCTTCATTGTCATAATCTCCAGTCTGTCAGCCTGCTCAGCACCAATTTTAGTGATGGCGGCAACCTGGCCGGCCGACTGCTTCACAGCCGTAACCGTTACCTCGCCGAGGTTGCCCGACAAGGTATCTGTGCTCGCCCACTCAGCGCGGGAGGCCGCACCCGGGAAGGAGGCCAGTAATAGTAAACCTGCAATAGCCTTTTTCACCCTACAAATGTACCGTATCAAAAAAAAATGCACAATCCCCAATTTTAGTGAGTTTAACAACATTTACCGCATAAAAAATGTTATATTTGGGGTAAATTTCTGACTGAACAGAACTCATTAAATATAAAATGAAAAAATTATTACTATTCAGCGCGTTAGCGGCGCTAACGGGGCTTGGAATGAAGGCGCAGGTTGTCACCACGCAACCGGCGATTATTCAGCAGGCGACCAAGGACATCACGGTTATTTTCCATGCCGATGAGGGAAACAAAGGAATTGCCAACCTCAAGCCGCCGGTAAAGGTTTATGCCCATACCGGAGTGATTACCAACAAGTCTACATCAGACTCAGACTGGAAACATGCGCCCACTTGGGGTGACAACGATGCCAAGTATGAACTGACGTGGATCAGCGACAACACCTGGACACTTAACATCCCGTCAATCGACAGTTACTACGGCCTGACTGAGGATGAGGTGGTAAAGAAACTGGCCTTTGTGTTCCGTTCATCAACGGGAGCCGAGGGTAAAACGGCGTCAAACGGCGATATTTTTGTAGATGTAGCCGCGCCCGGTTATCAATTGCAACTCACCCACTCCCCTGCGTCTGATATTATCAGCGGGGACGGCAAAGTCACCTTCACTGCAGCGACAACCACGGCATCCAACATCGCTATATATGTAGGTAGTATCACCAATGACCCCATAGGGGTTGCCGATGGCGTAACAGAGCTTACCACCAGCTATACCTTCAGCGCGCCGGGCGACTACAATGTTATTGCCACCGCCACGTCTGCCACGGGTGAGACCGCCACACAGAGCGTTAGCCTGACGCGCCTTGGCTCAGCCAACCAGGCAGACTTCCCGGGCGGTGTCCCCAAAATGGGTTATACCATTGCCGATAACGGCGATGTGACCTTCTGCCTTGGTGCTCCCGGCAAAAACAGCGTTGTGATTGTTGGGTCATGGGATGACTACAAGATTTCACAGTCAGGGATGATGAATTATCAGGACTATGAGGGTAACCGTTACTTCTGGATTACCAAATCGGACCTGAATCCCACCGAGGATTATTTCTATTACTACCTGATTGACGGCGAACGTGCCGTGGGAGACCCTTATGCCCGCATGGTGCTCGACCCGTATAATGATCGTTATATCACCAAAGAGGTTTTCCCCGACCTCCCCGCCTACCCCACTGACAAGATACAGCAAGTGCCGCTGGCATGGTTCAACCCAACCATGGATGCCTATGAGTGGCAGGTACCTGACTTTAAGGGAGTTGAGCAAACCGACCTGATAATTTATGAGTTGCTGTTGCGCGACTTCACCGGTACCGAGGGTCAAAAACGCGGCAATGGCACCGTGAAACAGGCCATTGAGAAGCTTGATTATCTGCAGTATCTTGGCGTAAACGCGGTTGAGTTGCTCCCCATCATGGAGTTCAACGGCAATATATCATGGGGTTACAATACCAACTTCTATTTTGCCCCTGACAAGGCCTACGGTACACCTGACGATTACCGTCTGTTTGTAGATGAGTGCCACAAACGCGGCATGGCTGTGATTCTGGATATCGTCTTCAACCAGTCTGACGGACTGCACCCCTGGTATCAGATGTATGATATCGCTAAAAACCCGTTCTACAACGGCTCGGCACCGCATGCATACAGTGTGCTTAACGACTGGAATCAGGACAACCCGCTTGTTCAGCAACAGTGGTATGACGCACTCGATTACTGGATGACCGCCTATAATGTTGACGGCTTCCGCTTTGACCTTGTAAAGGGTCTTGGCAACAATGACAGCTATGGCAACACCTACTACCCTGCCACCAACACCTGGGGCACCCCGAACGATTACAACACCAATCGCTTCAATGAGTCACGTGTAAAACGCATGAAGGCCTTGCATGACTCCATGCGCAAGACCAAGCCGGCAGCCTACTTCATCAACGAGAACCTGGCCAGCCCGCAGGAGGAGAACGACATGGCCAAAGATGGCGAGCTGAACTGGGCAAACATCAACACCGAGAGCTGTGAATATGCTATGGGGTACAGCAGCAACTCAAACCTTAACCGCTTCTATGCACCATACGACAGCCGTACCTGGGGCTCAACCGTCAGCTATGCCGAAAGCCACGATGAGGAGCGTATGGCCTACAAGCAGGTTAAATATGGCGTGAATGACGTAAAGAATGACCATGGCCTGGCCATGCGCCGTCTTGGCTCGGTTGCCGCACAGATGCTTTTGGCACCCGGTGCACACATGATCTGGCAGTTCCAGGAACTTGGCGATGACCAAACCACCAAAAACTCAAACGGAGGCAATAATACCGACCCGAAAAAGGTGGTATGGAGCCTGTTGAACAACCCTGACAATCGTGGGCTGTATCAGACTTATCGCGATATGAACCGCATCCGCGCCACATATCCCGAGATGTTCGCTCAAGATGTGTCGGTGAGCATCAACTTCAACGGTAACTGGGCTAACGGCCGTTCGCTGAAACTGACCAAGGGCAACAAAGAGATTCTGCTCTATATCAACCCGCAAGTGTCTGGCAACGTGACCATGACAACCGGAATGACCGGCGGTGCCGGCAACTACCAACTGTTGTCGCAGAGCTATAACACCCAGGCATCGGTTGATGCCGACGGCCGCATCACCTTGCAACCGGGCGCATACGCAGTGTATGCTTCTGACAACATGGCCGGTATCACCACCGTTGATACCGAGGATGACACCCCGGCAGTATTCTATAACCTGCAGGGTATGCGCGTTCAGAATCCCCTGCCCGGATCAATCTATATCGTTAAACAGGGTAACTCGGTACGCAAGGTAATATACTGATACCCCTGTTACGCTAAACTCATCGAGGGTGTGTCATTAACTTGGCACACTCTCATTTTTATTGCCAAATTGGGGGCAAAGGGTTATCTTTGTGTGAAAGAAATAACTGTTATGGCCAGTGAGAATAACCCGGCGGGACGCATCACCATTGCTGACCGTATTGCCGACTTTGCCGAGGGGCTGAGCGGCTCGTTGAAAAGCATTGTCAAGTTGACGCTAAGCAGCCGCCCCCTCCCCGCTCCGGGGAAAGCCACGGGGGACAGCATTATAATAATGGGTAACGGGCCCTCGCTGCGTCAGGTGCTTGACAATGACCTGCCGCTGCTGCAAAGGTCGCAGACTATGGCCGTGAATTTTGCTGCCCTCAGCCCGGAGTTTTTTCAAATCAAGCCGGCATACTACATTATTGTTGACCCTCACTTTTTCTTGGGCACCGATGATGCAAGGATTGGTAAGCTCAAAGAGGCCTTGCGCCGCGTAGACTGGCCAATGACGCTGATATTACCCCGCAACCGCTCCTTTGCCTGCGGCAACCAGCTGATTCGGGAAATGCACATTAATATTGTAGGTGTTGAGGGTTTCTCCACGCTGGTTAACGGGGCAATAAAGCATCGGTTGGGGATGCCAAGACCGCGCAATGTCCTAATCCCGGCCATTTTGTCGGCAATATGGATGGGGTTTTCCAAGATAGTTATTGTCGGGGCAGACCACAGTTGGTTGCAAACCCTAAGCGTGTTGGAGGACAACACGGTGGTTACAGTCCAACCCCATTTCTATAAAGATGAAGCCACCGAGCAGCAACGTGTCAATGCCATTTTCAAGGGCGTTAAACTGCATAGCATGCTCCAGAACTTTGCCATAGCGTTCAAGGCGTATCATACTATTGCCGAATATGCCGCCAAACATGGTGTCAGCGTAATAAACGCCACCCCCGGGTCCTATATTGATGCTTTCCCGCGCCAACCTTTGAGCCAAGCAATCCGGTAAAGGCATCAGTCAATATAAAGTGTCGGGTCTGCGATGCCGGCTTCCGCCAGGGCCTCCCTGCGCTCGATACAAGTGCCGCACTTGCCACAGTGCTTTTCGCCGCCTTTGTAGCATGAGTATGTCTTGGCGTAGTCAATGCCGAGGCGCTTGCCTATGCGTGCGATGTCGGTCTTGGAAATCCCGGTGTACGGTGCAACAATAGAAACCGCCCCGTCGGTGCCGGTACTGATGGCCTCAGACATGGCCTTGATAAAACCGGGACGGCAGTCGGGGTAGATGGTGTGGTCGCCTGAATGGTTGGCGATCATTATGCGCTTAAGGCCGGCTGATTCAGCAACGCCACAAGCAATGGATAGCATGATGCCGTTGCGGAACGGCACCACGGTTGACTTCATGTTTTCGGCAGTATAATGACCCTCAGGCACAGCATCGGCACCCTCAAGAAGGGATGACTTGAAATACCGGTGCATGAAGTCCAGAGGGATGACAAGATGCCTGATGCCCAACTCTTTGCAGTTGAGCCTTGCCATCTCAATCTCACGGCGGTTATGGTTTGCGCCGTAGTCAAACGTCAGTGCCAGCGCAATATCCGCCGCAAACTCATGCAGCATGGTGACACTGTCCATCCCACCTGATAGAATAATTGCCGAATCCTTCATTTTAAGAATTATGTTTTCTAAAAAAATGCGCCCCAACAGAATCGTGGGGCGCATTTCTATGATTAGTAGATGATTATTCTGCCAAGTCGGGCATCATTATCTCAAGCATCTTGATGGCTGAGTACGGGATGCGGGTACCGGGGCCGAAGATGGCGCTGACACCAGCCTTGTACAGGAAGTCGTAGTCCTGTGCGGGGATAACACCGCCGGCGGTAACAAGGATGTCCTCGCGGCCCAGCTTCTTAAGCTCGGCGATAACCTGAGGAATCAGGGTCTTGTGACCGGCAGCCAGTGATGACACACCCAGGATGTGCACATCGTTCTCCACGGCCATGCGTGCGGCCTCCTCGGGGGTCTGGAACAGCGGGCCCATGTCCACGTCAAAACCACAGTCGG
>CAYMNF010000040.1:0-14542 GCA_964391735.1 uncultured Bacteroides sp.
ATACCGTTGTTGATGAAGATGATAGCGATGTTTTCACCGCGGTTGGCGGCGTGGATGGCCTCGCAGGTACCGATGGCGGCAAGGTCACCGTCGCCCTGATATGTGAACACCAGGTTGTCGGGGTTGAGGCGCTTGGCTGCCGTGGCTACGGCGGGAGCGCGCCCGTGGGCGGCCTCAATCCAGTCAACGTTGATGTAGTTGTATGCAAACACGGCGCAACCCACGGGGGCTACACCTATGGCTTTGTCGGCAAGGCCCATCTCTTCGATAACCTCCGACACCAGGCGGTGAACCACTCCGTGGCTGCACCCCGGGCAATAGTGCATGTGGACGTCATTGAGCAGACTCGGCTTTTGAGCCACCACAGTGCCTTTTTCCTTAATTTCGTTTTTGGTCATGGCTTGGATGCTATGATGTATTTTTTGGAGTGGTTATTTTATTTTGCTTCGGCCTCGGGGAAGTCCTTGAAGAATGCCTCGATAACCTCTTTGGGGTTAAGCACCATACCGCCCATGCGGCCGAAGTGGTGTACGGGCACACGGCCGTTGACAGCCAGGCGCACGTCCTCAATCATCTGGCCGGCGTTGAGCTCGGGAACCATAAAGCCCTTAACGCGCTTGGCGGTCTCCTCGATGATCTTTGTGGGGAAGGGCCACAGGGTGATGGGGCGGATAAGGCCAACCTTTACGCCACGCTCACGCAGCATCTCGATGGCCTTCAGGCAGATGCGGGCAACTGAACCGAATGCCACGAAGATGTAGTCGGCGTCCTCGGTAAAGTATTCCTGATAGCGCACCTCATTCTCCTGCAGACGGCGATAGGTCTCCTGCAGGCGGTGGTTATTCTTCTCCATCTCGGCTGAGTCCAGCTCAAGGGTGGTCATCACGTTGCGTTTGCCGCGGCTGCCGGCGTGGCCGGTAACGGCCCAGGGGCATTGCTCGGCAATCTCTTGGGCGGTGCGGCGCTTGCGCTGCTCGGGCAGGATAACCTTCTCCATGGTTTGGCCGATGACACCGTCGGCAAGTATCATGGCCGGGGTGCGGTATTTGAAAGCCAGGTCAAAGCCCAGGCCTACAAAGTCTGCCATCTCCTGCACGGTGGCGGGTGCCAGCACAATCAGGTGATAATCGCCGTGGCCGCCGCCTTTGGTGGCCTGGAAATAGTCGCCCTGTGAGGGTTGGATGGTGCCCAGGCCCGGGCCGCCACGCATTACGTTTACAATCAGTGCCGGGATCTCGCCGGCGGCAATATAGCTGATGCCCTCTTGCTTGAGCGATACGCCCGGTGATGAGGATGAGGTCATGACAGCCTTGCCGGTTGAGGCCCCGCCGTATACCATATTAATAGCGGCAACCTCGCTCTCGGCCTGCAATACAACCATGCCGGTGGTCTCCCACGGCATCAGTTCCTCAAGGGTTTCGAGGACCTCGCTTTGCGGGGTGATGGGGTAGCCGAAGTAGCCGTCGCAGCCATAGCGTATGGCCGCATGGGCTATCGCTTCGTTGCCCTTCATCAATTTTACTTCTTCCATTCTGTTTTTTTCAGGGTGTTAGGGTTGGGGTTTGGGAAAATTGGGGAGGTTTGGGGATGCGTTGTCCCTCAGCCGCCGGTTACTTCTCTACAAAGCGGTAAACGGTAAAGCAGGCATCGGGGCATACTACAGCGCATGAGCCGCAGCCGATGCATTGCTCGGGGGCGGCGTCATAGGCATAGTGGTACCCGCGGTCGTTAACCTCGTCCGGCTGAAGTTTCAGCACATCGTTGGGACAGGCAACCACGCACAGGCCGCAGCCTTTGCAACGCTCAACATTAATCTCCACGGCTCCTAATACTTTTGCCATGTCTGGGAAAGTTGATTTTGGTTTTAGATTGTTAGGTTGATTCTTTTGCGGCGTGTAAGTCCGCCCTCAAAATTACATAATCCCCCGCAAACCGCAAAAACTTTTTTCAATTTCAAAGTAAAACTGCATTTGCGCCGGGGCCGCGCCCCTTTGCAGACCCATTCTGTCCCCGTTTTTTTCAACAATCGGTGCATGAAAAGTCGGTTTTTGTTTTTTATAAAATAAAGTATAAATTTGCCCTGTGAAGTTTAATTATTCCTTCAATCAATAATTATCATGAAAACCCCCGAATTAGACTGGGCAAACCTGCCGTTTGGCTACGTACAGACCGATTATAATGTTCGCTGCTGGTATCGTGACGGCAAGTGGGGCGAAATTGAAGTTTCGTCCTCAGAAACCATAAATGTACATATTGCCGCCACCACGCTGCACTATGGGCAAGAGATTTTTGAAGGCCTCAAGGCTTTCCGCGGCAAGGACGGCAAGATTCGCATATTCCGCATGGTTGACAACGGCGAGCGCATTCGCCAGTCAGCTGAGGGTCTGCTGATGCCCCCCATCGACATGGACAAGTTTGAGGAGATGTGCCTCAAGGTGGTTAAGCTCAATGAGCGTTTCGTGCCCCCCTACGGCAGCGGCGCCTCGCTGTACCTGCGCCCCCTTCAGATTGGTATGTCGCCCCGCGTGGGTGTGAGCCCCGCCTCAGAATACCTGTTTATGATATTTGTAACCCCGGTTGGCCCCTACTTCAAGGAGGGTTTCCGCCCTACCAAGATTTGCATCAGCCGTGAGTATGACCGCGTTGCTCCCAAGGGTACCGGCCGCTATAAATGCGGTGGAAACTATGGCGCGTCAATCAAGGCCGGGGACATGGCTCACAAGCTGGGCTACTCAGCAATGCTGTATCTTGACCCCAAAGAGAAGAAGTACCTTGACGAGTGCGGCCCCGCAAACTTCTTTGCCATAAAGGATGGTAAATATATCACCCCTGAGAGTGAGTCAATCCTGCAATCAATCACCAACCGCTCCTTCATGCAGCTTGCCGAGGATATGGGTCTGGGGGTTGAGCGCCGCCACATCCCCGTTGAGGAGCTGGCTACTGTTGACGAGGCCGCCGCTTGTGGCACTGCTGCCGTGGCATCACCCATCAGCGAGATTGACGACCTTGACACCGGTGTTAAATACATAATCTCAAAAGACGGCAACGCGGGCCCCAAAACTACCGAGCTGTATAACCGCCTGCGCGGCATCCAATATGGTGAGATTGAGGATCCCTACGGGTGGACCGTTATCGTTGACTGATGACAACCGATTGGCAATCAATAATTGACAAATATTATCCCGCCGGAACACTTCGGCGGGATATTTATCTTAAACATGTGCGTCAGGTTGCCGACCTGGCCCTGAAAATAAATGCCGAGCGTGCCTTGGGATTGAACCCTGCCGATGTCGAGGGGGCGGCCATGCTGCATGATATTGGCATAGTGGGTACTGCCGCCGACAAAATAGGGTGTTTGGGTACCGAGCGCTACATAATGCACGGGCCGTTGGGTGCCGACCTGCTGCGGCGCGAGGGTGCCCCTGAGGAGTGGGCGCGTGTGGCCGAACGCCACACCGGCGTGGGCCTGACGGCTGATGTCATCGCCATGCTGGACCTGCCGCTGCCCCCCGGCCGTGAGTACTGCCCGCAGACTACCCTGGAGCGCCTTGTCTGCTACGCCGACAAGTTCTACTCAAAGAGCGGGGACATGCAGCAAAAGTCATTTCAGCGCGCACGCGCATCAATCGCCCGCCATGGTGGCGACGGGTTGGCGCGGTTTGACGCCATGGCTCGCGAGTTCGGGCAACCCGACCCGCAATAGGTGTTTACAGGAACGGATTGGCGCGCAACTCGGCCGCAACCGTGGTTGAAGGCCCGTGACCGGGATACAGAACGGTGTCGGGCGGCAAGGTTAGGATGCGCTGACGCAGGGCCGACACAAGGGTTTGCATGTTTCCGCCCGGCAGATCGGTGCGACCGATTGATTCCCTGAAAATGGTGTCGCCCGTTATGGCCCAGCCGCTTTCAGCACAATAATATACTACACTACCGGGGCTGTGGCCCGGGACGCTGATTACCTTCAGCTCCCCTTCACCCAAGGTGATTATCTGTCCGTCATGCAGGGGTGTGCCCACTTCAAGTGTACCCGGTTGTTCCTCAAGGCGGAACATCTGTGCTTGCTCGGGGCGGAACTTGCCCAAAAAGGCGTCATCGGGATGCGCCTCAACACTCAGTCCGTATTCCCGCATCACCCACTCGGCGCCTAAGGTATGGTCAACGTGTAGATGAGTAAACAGCAGTCTCTCAGGTTTTAAGCCATTTTGCTGAATAAAATTTTTCAGCCTCTCGCAGTCACGACTGTTGGTCATGCCGGGGTCAACGATTGCCGCCGCGCCGGTGGCCGTGTCCCAAACCACGTAGGTATTGACCTGGAACAGATTGAATTCAAATCCTTGTATCTTCATAGTTGTGTATCTTTTATTTTCTGTCGGTGAAAATTTAAAGGGCTAAAAAATTATAAAGCCGTGTAAATCACATATTTATTTTCGAAAAAAGGAAGGGGGAACATCGAGTGGATGTCAGCCGCGACAATATTGCGGTTTTTGCAGGCCTTGATTTCGTCGGTGAGGTCACCACCCTTCAGGCATATCAGCCCGTTTGGCAGGTTGTTGCTGTTTTTGCCCCCGATGTGTGGGCGCGCCGCCTTAATCAAATCGGGCAGCGGCATAACGGCGCGGCTCAGGACGTAGTTGAACTTTTCCCGGATCTCTGAGCTGTCCCCGTGTTGCACCCTCACATTCTCGAGCCCGGCCTCGTTGGCAACCGCTTCAGCCACACGCAGCTTCTTGGCGATGCGGTCAACCAAAAGAAATGAGCACTCGGGCCACAGCATGGCAAGGGGCACAGAGGGGAATCCGCCCCCGGCACCCAAATCCATAAAGGTGGTTCCCGGCTTCGGCTTCATAAACCGCGCTATTGCCAGGGAGTGCAATATATGATGGATGGCAAGGTTGTCAATGTCGCGGCGTGACACAACATTGATTTTGGCGTTCCATTCGGGATACAGCGTCAACATCACCCTCAATTGCTCGCGCTGCTGGGGGGTCAGGTCCGGGAAAAAACGTAAAATCTCATCCATCGCTTTTTTAACAAATTAGTTAGCTGAAGTGTTGCAGTGAACGTTTTGGCAAAAATAATGAAAAACTTCAGAAACTTTTATTAAATTTGCACCTGGACGCTGCCCCCGTGTGGCAACGTCCACTTTTAGCTAATAACTAATACCTAACTCAATAGATAACAGGATGAAGAAGATTTTCGTATTGGCATGTTTGGCCATGACGGGAATGTTGGGCGTGTTTGCCGAGACCTTGAGTCCCGATGAGGCCCTTATGCGTGTAGCCAACAGTAGCCAAGTGCCTGCAAAGGTCAGCGGGTTGGCAACCTCGGCTCTTGAGCTCAAGAGCACATACACCATGCCCGACGGTGCCCCGGGGGTATATTTGTTCAGTAACAACGCCTCCTGGATGGTGGTGTCGGCCGACACACGTGCCGCTGCCCTGTTGGGCTATGGCGATGGACTGAGCAACGGCTCCATCCCCCCCGCCATGCAATACTGGCTGGATTTCTATGCCCGCGAGATGGCCGCAGCCCCCGATGTAATGTTTATACCCCGCGTTGAGTCGCGCGCCGACCGTGCCGCGATTGCACCGTTGATTAAGAGCACCTGGGACCAGGATGAGCCGTTTAACGACCTCTGCCCGGTAATCAACGGCCGCCGCTGCTACACCGGCTGTGTGGCAACCGCCATCGCCCAGATTGCATACTACTATAAGTGGCCGCAGCAGGGTGTCGGTTCACACTCATACACCTTCCAGGTCGGCTCCCAAAACTACACCGAGTCCTTTAACTTTGGTGGCACCACCTTTGATTATGCCAACATGCTCGACAGCTATTCAGGCTCATACACCCACACCCAGGCTCAGGCCGTGGCAACCCTGATGAAGGCCTGCGGCGTGTTGTGCGACATGATGTACACCCCCACCTTCTCGGGTGCCACCGACATCAGCGCCGGTGCCGGCATGGTTCAGTACATGAAGTATAGCCCCGAGTGCACCATGGAGATGCGTGACAATTATTATGCCGCTCAATGGGAGCAGTTGATTTATGACCAGCTGACTCTGGCACAGCCCGTCCCCTACGGCGGCGCTACCGCTAAGGAGGAGGGCCACGAGTTTATTTGCGACGGATATCGCGACGGGTATTTCCACTTCAACTGGGGATGGAGCGGCATGAGCGACGGTTACTTTCTGCTCAGCTCACTCAACCCCGAGACTCAGGGCTCAGGCGGTGCCGCTTCAAGCATGGGCTTTGACTATCAGCAGTCAATCCTCGCCAACCTGCGCCCCATCAAGGCCGGTGACAAAATCGTCGCCAACATGTGGGCAAAGTCGTTCGCAACCTCATCATCAAGCTACAATCGCCGTGCAGGCTCAAACGTCAGGATTCAGGGCTATTTCGGCAACAATACAACCTCACCGCTTGACAAGGTTATCATCGGTTTGCAGTGCATCAATGCGGATAACAACGATATAATGTACGTCGGCAATACCGGCATCACCGACTTCCCCTCAGGGTACGGCTTTGAGGAATTTGTGGTGAATGCCAAGGACTTCTCAGTGGGCACATGGTACGTTGTCCCCGCCTACAAATACAACGACGTATGGGCTCCCATGACCTACGACCCCAAGACTCAGGCCCCGATGAAGTTTACCGTAACCTCAGACAAGGTCACCATTGAGGCCGGCACGCCCATTCCCGACCCCGACGTCCTCTCTTTTGTCAGCACCTTCAAGGGCTGGTCTGAGAAGGAATTGGTAATCGGCCAAACCTCAAAATTCTCATTTGACGTCACCGCCTCGCAAGACTGCAAGGTTACCTTCCAGCCGCTGTTGGTTGATGCCAACGGTGTAATGAAGATTCGCGCCGGTGCAAAAGAGGTTTCCCTTACCGCCGGTACACCCGGCAATATCGAGTTCTCCATGAAGTTCTCAGAGTCATTGCAACCTAACGTTACCTATTACCTGGTTAACACCTACATCGACCACAACAGCTACGTCACCATCGGCGACCCCGTGCCCGTTAAGGTGGTGAAACAGGCCGGCATCGAGGCTATCGAGGCCGAGGCTGCAACGGTGGTTGAGACCTTTGACCTGAGCGGTCGCCCCGTCATCAACCCCACAAGCGGCATATATCTGCAGCGCATGAGCGATGGCACCGTAAAACGCGTGTACATTCGTTGAGACAACAGGGCCGGGGAACATCGCCGCCCCTAACTAAATACCACAAAGCAGGTGCCGAATTGCCGGAACCTGCTAACTTTTTTATACATTTACGCGTTGAAAGGGTGTGGCCTGCAGTGTCACAAACGTTTCATACCCTAAAAAAATTCATCACCGTGTCTGACATAACCAAAGAAGCCGCCCTGAGGTACCATGAGTATCCGCGCCCCGGCAAGATTGAAGTAAAGCCCACCAAACCGTATTCTACCCAGCGTGACCTTGCGCTTGCCTATTCCCCCGGTGTGGCATACCCCTGCCTTGAGATTGAGAAAACACCCACAGACGTATATAAATACACCGATAAGGGCAATCTGGTGGCCGTGATCTCAAACGGCACCGCAGTTTTGGGACTGGGAGATATCGGTGCGTTGGCCGGCAAACCGGTGATGGAGGGCAAGGCTCTGCTCTTCAAGATTTTTGCCGGGCTTGACTGTTTTGACATTGAGGTTGATGAACATGACCCCGACAAGTTTATCGAGATTGTCAAGGCAATATCCCCCACGTTCGGCGGCATAAACCTTGAGGACATCAAGGCCCCTGAGTGTTTCGAGATTGAGCGGCGCCTCAAGGAGGAGTGCAACATCCCCGTTATGCACGACGACCAACACGGCACCGCCATAATTTCAGGCGCCGGGTTACTCAACGCCCTTGAAATCCAGAAAAAAGACATTAAGGACATCCGTCTGGTAGTGAACGGTGCGGGTGCCGCGGCCATCAGTTGCACGCGCCTGTACATGGCATTGGGCGTGCAACATGACAATATAGTAATGTGCGACTCAAAGGGCGTGATTCGCGCCGACCGCCCGGGCCTCAGTGGCACCAAGGCTGAGTTCGCCACCACGCGAGACCTCCATACCCTGGCTGAGGCAATGGTTGATGCCGATGTATTCCTGGGCCTCTCGGTAAAGGGCGTTCTTACCCCCGAGATGGTCAAGACCATGGCCCCGCGACCTATTGTCTTTGCCTTGGCTAACCCTGACCCTGAGATTGACTATGATGCCGCCATGGCATCACGCCCCGACATCATCGTGGCCACCGGACGCAGCGATTACCCCAACCAAATCAACAACGTGTTGGGCTTCCCCTACATCTTCCGCGGCGCCCTGGATGTGCAGGCCACAGCCATAAACGAGACGATGAAGATACATGCCGTGCACGCCATTGCCGACCTGGCAAGGCAGCCGGTCCCCCCGGTGGTGGTGCAGGCGTATGGCAACGACAAGAAGCAGATGTCGTTTGGCCGTGACTATATATTGCCCAAGCCGTTGGACCCCCGCTTGCTGACAGTGGTAGCCCCGGCCGTGGCGCGCGGCGCCATGGAGAGTGGTGTGGCACGTCGGCCCATTACCGACTGGCAAGAGTATGATAATCGACTGGTGATGTACAAGGGGAATGACCACAAGCTTATGCGACGGTTCATCGATGAGGTACATGACAGCGCACGGGTACCGAGGATTGTGGTCGCCGCTCCCGACAACGAGCAGATGCTGCGTGCCGCCGTGGCAGCCGCCCATGATGCCATCTCACAACCAATCCTGTTGGGCGACCGCCGGCAGATTGAGGAGCGTGCCCGGCAGCTCGGTCTGGATCTTGGGGATATCCTCATCCTCAATCCCGCCGAGGACACCTCGGCAACCAAACTCAGCGAATATGCCCGCGTTTTGAGAGATAAACTTGCCGCCCAAGGACTCACTGAGGAGCAAGCCGTCGAGAAGCTGCGTGACAATAACCTCTACGCGTTGATGATGGTTGAGCAGGGAGATGCTGACGCCGTTCTGGCCGATGCACGTCCCGGGCGTGACAAGGTTAGCGAGATGGCATTGCAGGTGATCGGTACCATCCCCGGGGTTGACCGTTTTGCTACGCTGCATATCCTCGACACCACACGTGGCACATACTTCCTCTCTGACACCATGATTAACTGTGACACCAACTGCGATGCCCTGTATGACATTGCGCGGCTGACGGCTGATGCTGTCCGCTATTTCGCCCATATCCCCGTCATGGCCATGGTGTCGCACTCAAACTTCGGGTCACATGTAACCCCTGACACCACTAAGTTGCAAAACGTGGTTGAACGGTTACACAGCGAGCATCCCGACCTTGCTGTTGACGGTGAGATGCAGATACAGTATGCACTTAACCGCGAGCTGCGCGATAAGAATTATCCCGACAATGCCCTGAAAGGCCGAGAGGTCAACACCCTGATTTTCCCGAATCTGTCGGCGGCAGATACTGCCTACCGTATGATTCTTGAGATGGGGGTAGGCGAGGCTATCGGCCCCGTGCAAATCGGTCTTAAGAAGCCCGTGCACTTTATTCCCGCCGATACCCCGGCCCGAGACATTTACAATATGTTTGTTGTGGCATCGCTTGATGCCTTGAAGTAATAAGGTACCCCGCCGAGTTTTTATGGTTGTTTTCCCCAACTGCAAGATAAACCTTGGATTAGACATTTTGCGCAAACGCCCCGACGGGTACCATGACTTGCGCAGCGTCTTCGTACCCGTGCCGTGGCATGACGTGCTTGAGGCCGTTCCCCTCTCCGAGGGCAGCGAGAGCCGATTGACGGTTACGGGCAATCCATGTGATTGCCCTCCGCAAAAAAATCTGGTTATGCGTGCCTTGCATGCGCTTGAGGGTGCCGTGGGGCGCGAGTTGCCCGTAGATGTGTATTTGCACAAGGTTATCCCCGACGGGGCCGGTTTGGGAGGCGGCTCAGCCGATGCAGCTTTCATGTTGATGCTGTTGAATGATCTGTACCACCTGCAACTGGGCAGGGAGTCGTTGGCCCGGGTAGCCGCAACGGTCGGGGCTGACTGTCCCTTCTTTATCTATAACTGCCCAATGCTGGCTACCGGTACCGGCACGACGCTTACCCCCGTTGACGTGCCGGGCTTGCAGGGGTGTGACATCGCCGTGGTGAAACCCCGTGGCTCGGTGAGCACGGCGCAGGCCTATGCCGGGGTTTGCCCCGTTGAAAGCGATGGACCGGTGGCCTCTGATTTGCAGCCGCACAAGTGGGCTGAATTCCTGAAAAACGACTTTGAAAAGTCGGTGGTTGGGGAGCTGCCTGAGGTTGCGCAAGTCAAGGAAATTCTTGCAGGGATGCACCCCCTGTATGTACAGATGTCGGGCAGCGGCAGTGCGGTATTTGCCATCTTCAATGCCGGTGAGGGGCCTGACAAGGATGCGTTGGCTAAGATGTTCCCCGACATGCCCGTTTTCGCCGGACAGATTTCGTGGCCGCAGTAAATCTTTCCAATAATAAACTGTATCGCGTTTTATTTTGTTACAATATATGAAGATGATTGGCAAGGTTTTTGTTGTAACATTAACTGTATGACCAGCATCTTCGGGAAATTACCCCATAACCAAAATCAAGAAAAATAAAACATCACGGCAATGAGTAAAAATAGAGATAAAGAATTTTGGAAAGCCAAGGAGTCAGCCCGCAAACAGGCCGATGACGCCAATGACGTTGTTGAGGATGTTGAGGTTGCTGACGATGTTCAGGAAGCCTCTGATGAACTTGAGGATAAAAACAACGAACTGCTTGAAAAAGAGGAACTTGAAGTGGAACAGCTGCGCGCCGACCTTGCAAAAGAGAAGGAAAATTACCTGTTTTTGCGCGCTGAGTTTGACAACTTCCGCAAACGCACCCTCAAGGAGAAGAGCGAGTTGATAAAGAGCGCCTCATCACAGATTATCGAGGGGCTGCTGCCTATTGTGGATGACTTTGAGCGAGGCATCGATGCAAACAAGGGCGTTGACGATGCTCAGGCTATAAAAGAGGGCATGGAGCTTATTTACAACAAGTTGGTAAGCTACCTCGGCCGCAATGGCCTGAAGCCCGTCGAGTCAACCGGCAAGGAGTTTGACCCCGACCTGCATGAGGCCATCGCCATGGTGCCGGCTCCCACCCCCGAGCAAAAAGGCAAAGTTATTGATACCCCCTCAAAAGGGTACACCCTTAATGACAAAGTGCTGCGCCACGCAAAGGTTGTGGTTGGCCAATAAAACTACGGCACTATGGAGAAAAGAGATTACTATGAAGTGCTGGGGGTTGCCAAGACGGCCACCCCTGACGAGCTCAAGAAGGCTTACCGCAAACTGGCCATAAAATACCACCCTGACAAGAACCCCGGTGACAAGTCAGCCGAGGAGAAGTTTAAGGAGGCTGCCGAGGCATACGAGGTCCTCAGCGACCCCGACAAGCGTGCCAAGTATGACCAGTTCGGCCACTCAATGGGTCCCCAGGGATTCCCCGGTGGAGGCGGTGGCGGATTCCATGCCGGCGGCATGTCAATGGAGGATATCTTCTCGCAATTCGGCGATATCTTCGGTGGCAGCTTCGGCGGGATGGGCGGATTCGGCGGTGCCGGCCGCGGTGCCCGTCGTCAGCCGCGTAAGCCCCGGCGACGCGGTACCGACCTGCGTATTACCGTGAAGATGAGCCTGCCTGAGATTGCTACCGGCGTCTCAAAGACCCTCAAGATACCTACATTTGTGGCCGATGCCCACTGCAAGGGCACGGGCGCCAAGGACGGTACGGCATTTGCAACCTGCCCCACATGCCATGGCAGCGGCCATGTCAGCCAGGTGCAGAACACCATATTCGGTGCCATGGAGTCTGACACCGTCTGCCCGCAATGTGGCGGCGAGGGTAAGGTTATCACCGAGCAATGCCCCTATTGCCACGGCGAGGGTGTCGAGAAAAAGGAGCAACTTGTGTCGTTTGACATCCCCGCGGGTGTTGAGGACGGCATGGAGCTGATTGTCCCCGGCAAGGGCAACGCAGCCATGAACGGTGGCGTAAACGGCGATTTGCGCGTTGTTATCCAGGAGGTTAAACACCCCGACCTGGTGCGTGACGGCAACGATGTTGTTTACAACCTGATGCTTGATTTGCCCACCGCTACCCTGGGTGGCGCCGTTGAGGTGCCCACGCTCACAGGTCGTGCACGCCTCAATATCCCTGCCGGAACACAGCCGGGTAAGATCCTGCGTCTGCGCGGAAAGGGGTTGCCTGAGTATCGCGGACACACCACCGGCGATGAGCTGATCAACGTCATGGTCTATATCCCCGAGGTGTTGACCGATGAGGAACGCAAGATTTTTGAGGACCTCAAGGATAAACCCAACATCAAGCCCACCGATGCAACCAAGCACCGTATATTTGCGCGGTTGCGCCACCTCTTTGAGTAAGAGAAGAGTTTAAGTTAGATATATTTTGCTCTGCGTCACATCAACGTCAAACGGCATAGGTGTGGCGCAGCGCTTTTTTTGCCAACAGGCGGTGCCCGAAACGGCAGAACAGGCATTTGCGCTCGGCACAGAAGTTGCGCTGCAAATACAGCAGGGCCTGTGATGTCAGTGCGTCACCTATTTTTATGCCGGCACCCTCAAACGGGGTGATGTGGCGGTTGCGCTCGGGCGGCAAGCCCTCAAGCAGTGAGATGGCGGTGTCAAAGGTCTCGGCATCATCGCTGCTTTGGCCGTGAGCCACTATCAGGGGCACTACCACATTTATCATCAGCAGGGCCAGGGTGCTGTTCGACAGCGAGTGCGGGGGAGCCTGTGTGGCAGGGCGCTTGCGTCCCGGGGGCGCAAAAGTATAGTTGTCTTGCCAAAACCCGTGCAGTGGCTGGTCAAAGACACGGCGCGCATCCTCAAGGGTGCGTATCTGCAGGATATGTTCAAACAGATGAAAATCCCCGGCCAACAACAGGGCCAACAGGGCAATGCGTCGGTGCGGAAGATTGCCAGGGCGCATACCGGCCTTCCAGTTGGGACGGTCAACGGGCGTGAGGCCGAATTTCGTCGCCAGAAACTTGTACTCAGCCAACAGCCTTGCCGGGTATGGCATGTCAAGGGGCGCATCGTCAAGCAGACCCGCCTGGCCCATCAGCAGGGCCTCGACGCTCAGCAGGTTGTCGGCATGTTTGTATATAACCTTCAGCGGGGTAGCCGCCGCCAACCGTTCCATGGGTTGCGCATTCAGGCCAAACCCCAAGGCGCGTGCCAGCGTCAGGTAGCATGCGTGGTTCCAGTCGCCGGCATTCTGTCGCGAAATCTCCAAGACGCGTTGGCTCTTCTCATACAGCCTCTCAAAGGCCAGGGCCGTTATCCAGTCATGGACATACAGCGGGTCAAGGGTACGCACAAACTCAGCACACGGCAGCGATTTGGGAGCGTTCACCACCAACGTGTTATAGGCGTGGTTAAGGTTGGGGTTGCACGGCAACAGCATCTGGGGGATAACCTCACCGTTGGGGCGCGTAATGCCACAGTCGTCAACGTCAACAACGTGCAGTATCACGCTGTCGTATGCCGGGTCGCCGTCATGGTGATGGCGATGCCAGTCTGAGGCCCGAACGTGTATCTCGACATCCCCGGCCCACAGACGCCCGTCGACGCTAATCTTGGCGTTGAAAAAGTCGGGGCCCGAGGCGGTATTGAGCTGCCCGGGGTCAATAACATGTACCGGCTTGCCGTCAACGGTGGCCAACGTTTTCGGCGGCCACAGACGGTGTTGCCAAACATATTGCATCAGTCGCTCCATCACGGGCAAATGTAACCAAAAAACCTGATTGTATGCCTCATATTACATTTTTATCTGACAAATTCCCCCAATTTTGACCTCCGAGGCTGTGCATGCAGGGAAGAATGAACGGGAATGAAGTTGTGGATAATAGTGAGAATATGTAAATTTGTGGGGTAATGTGACAATAACCTTTAAGACTCTATACAATGAAAGCACGTGTTAAGACCCTTACGGGCGTAGTTATGTTTCTGGTGATGATGCTGGCAGTTTCCATACCCGCTTCGGCACAGAAGTTTACCGGCAAGGTGGGTGGAAAATATCCGGTGGTGGTGTATCTCGACCCAAACGGGACTTCAATAACCGGCAAATATGCCTATCGCAGCACACTTAAGAAGCAGGGCGACAAGCCCTCGACTTGGCTGTATATAAAGGGCACGGCCGAGGATATGGGCGCACGTGGCACCACCTACAACTGTGTTGTGCGCGACAGCAAAGGAAAAATGGTTGAACACTGGTCATTAGACTACTATTCATGGGGCGTTGAGGCTACCATAACCACCTCAAGTGGAAAGGTTTATCACCTTACCCTAAACTGACGCGCCGGGATGAGGAGGATTTTTACAGGCTTGTCGGGCTGCGTGGCAACGTTAGCAATGATAGCGGCCGGATGCTCATCGCGCAGCAACGAATATGACAGTGCCTCAGGCCGGGATACGGTATATATCGTTGACACAATCATACGGGGGGTGCCCGATACACAACAGGCTGCCCCCGC
>CAYMNF010000040.1:14642-20330 GCA_964391735.1 uncultured Bacteroides sp.
AACGGGACCTACTGAACCGGAATCAAATAACGGGCGCCGAAAAATAACATATTACTGATAATCAGTATTTTAAAGATAAAAAACAGGAACTAATGAAGAAACTGCTAATCCTGATGGCGGGAGTGGTTGTGTCACTCCCGGTGTTTGCCAAGGAGGCTAATACACGTCAGTCATACAAGATATATGTTGATGAGCAGGGCGTTATGCGTCGTTCAGACAACAAGCAAGAGGTCTCATACTACGGCACCAATTACACCACGCCGTTTGCCTACTCATACCGTGCTTTGGGGTATCTGGACAAGGACCGAAAGGATGCCATTGACCGGGATGTGTATCACATTGCCCGCATGGGGCAGAATGCCTTCAGGCTGCACCTGTGGGATGTCGAGTTGGCTGATTCGGTGGGGAATCTGTTGCAGAATGAGCATCTTGACCTTCTGGACTATCTGATTGCACGCCTTGAGGACCGCGGCATCGATATAATCTTAACGGCCCAGACAAACTTTGGCAACGGATACCCCGAAAAGGATATCGACACCGGGTCGTTTACATATCGCTATGGCAAAAGCGGGGTACATGTTGACCCCGAGGCCCAAAAAATACAGGAGCGGTATCTGGGCCAACTTGCCAAACATGTCAACCCCTACACGGGGCGAAGCTATGCGGCTGACAATGCAATCATCGCTGTTGAAATCAACAACGAACCCCACCACACCGCGGGGAAGGATGAGGTCACCGCATACATCAACAAAATGGTAAAGGCCCTGCGCAAGGCCGGGTTTGACAAGCCCATTCTGTACAACGTCACCCACAACCCTGAGGTCACCGAGGCCTATTATGCTGCCGATATTGACGGTACAACCTACCAGTGGTATCCCACCGGGTTGGTTTCGGGCCACGAGCGCCATGGCAACCTGTTACCCGCTTTTGATGACTATACCATCCCCTGGAAGGAGACCATGCCCAACTACAACAAGCTGGCACGCGTGGTGTATGAGTTTGACCCCGCCGATGTCCTGTATTCGCATCTCTACCCGGCTGTGGCCCGAGCTTTCCGCAAGGAGGGGTTCCAGTGGATAACGCAGTTTGCCTACGACCCGCTGCACCTGGCCCCGTACAACACCGAGTACCCCACGCATTACCTTAACTTGGTGTACACCCCCGCCAAGGCCATTAGCATGATGATTGCCGCCGAGGCCGCCCGTGAGGTCCCCCGCGGTGCCGACTACGGGTCATACCCTGACAACACCGTCTTTGGCCACACACGCATATCGTTTGAGGAGGATTTGAGCGAATACAACGCGCCCGAAAAATTCCTGTACAGCAACAATACCACTACCGAGCCGGTTGACCCGAAGTCATTGCGTCAGGTAGGTGGCCACGGCTCCTCTCCCGTAGTCAAATATTCCGGTAGCGGGGCTTACTTCCTTGATGCCGTGGGGAACCTGCCGGCATGGCGTCTTGAGGTGCTCCCCGATGTGTCGCAGGTTGATGACCCGTTTGGCAATACATCGCTTACCGATGCTAAAAGGGTTGCATCAAACAATGCAAACCAAATGAAAATTAATCTTCCCAATTTGGGACAAAGCTTTGTCTATAAGGGTGTTAATTATGGAAATGACGCACGAGGGACTGCTATGGACGGTACCATCACCGTGGTTCCCGGGGTTTATATCCTCGCGGCGGACGAGGCCGGGATTGCTGACGCGATGAAGGTTGACAAGGTGGCGGGCAATATCGGGTTAGCTGAGTATTTCGCTCCCGACAATGACCCCATGCCCTTCAACCTGTTGCCGATTCTTGAGAGCGACCCGGCTATCGACATCGCGCAGATACCTGAAGCCTGGACTTTCAGATTCAACCGCAAACACACCAATTGGGATGAGGAGCCAACATATCAATTGACCTCCACCCCCGAGAAGGATGGCGTGATTGTTTTGCGCCGATATGTGGCTGATAAAATTAATAAAATACCTGATAACCAGGCCCCTAAAACCTTAAATGTGAAGTTCCTGCCGCAGTCGGGTGACGTCGTTGCCGATGCATTGCCGGCGGGTACCGAGCTGGCCGTTGTCACCGACAAGGGATTTACATACTCGGCACCCGTGGAGCTGAACGCCGACGGTATTGCCACGGTGCCCTTGCATAGCCTTGCCCCGCGCAAGGGGTGGATTATGCCAACGCCATATCCTGTGACCGTTACGCGTGAGTCGCCCGCATCAGAGGCTCCGTTCGGCACCTTCAGGGACATACAGTTTGTTGAACTGATTATTCGGCAACAGGCGTCACAACCCTCGACATTGCTGCCGGCAGGTGTGTGGCTAAAGTGATTTTTCTTTTTCAGATTACTCACAAAAATGCGTAACTTTGCATTGTGCGGGGGACGCCCTCGCCGCGCAAAATTTAATCAATTCGTTTTAAAATTACAGAAAAATGGCCAACTGGTTTGAGTGTAAAGTAAAATATTATAAGATGAGTGAGAACGGTGCCACCAAGAAGGTTACCGAGCCCTTTATGGTGGACGCCATGTCCTTCACCGAGGCTGAGGCCCGCATCACCGAGGAGCGTGCTCCCTATATGTCAGGCGAATATACCGTTACCGCCGTGAGCAAGCGTTCAAAGATAAGTGAGGTCTTCCCCGACGACACTGCCGACAAATGGTATCTGGCCAAGGTCGCTTTTGTCACCATCAATGAGAAGACCGGTGTCGAGAAACGTTCCATCACCGAAATGCTGGTTGCCGGCAAGGACTTCAAAGGTGCATACGACAACCTGATGGATGGCATGAAGACCACCTTGGCAGACTTTGAGGTCGTGTCGCTGACCGAGACCAAAATAATGGATATTTACCCGGCCAACTAATCCCCGCCGTGTCCACATCGCAAGCCAGCCCCATTGCCGAGCGGTTGCAACACGTGCTCGACACCTTGCCCGCGGACGGCCACGTGCGCCTGGTTGCCGTGTCAAAGTTTCACCCCGTTGAGGCTATCCGGCAAGCGTATGATGCCGGGCAACGACGCTTTGGCGAGAGCCGGGTGCAGGAACTTGTTGCCAAGATTCCTCAGCTACCCGATGACATCGAGTGGCACTTTATCGGGCACCTGCAGACCAACAAGGTCAAGCAATTGCTGTCTACGGGCCGCATCGCGCTTATCGAAAGCATTGACACCGAGCGACTGCTTATGGCGGTTGACCGTCATGCCCGAGACCTGGGGGTGACAGCCAGGGTACTGCTGCAGTTGCACGTTGCCGCTGAGGAGACAAAGTTCGGGTTCTCCCCCGATGAGTTGACCGCTTTTATGAACAGCGGGGCGTGGCGCAACCTCACCTCAACACACATTTGCGGCCTCATGGCTATGGCCAGCAACACCGATGACACCCGGCGAGTGCTTGCCGACTTTGAACTGGCAAGTGACACCTTCAACGCCATCCGCAATAATCCCCTGCTGGATGATTTGCGCGGCTTTGACACCCTGTCAATGGGGATGTCAGGCGACTACCCACTGGCCATAAGCGCCGGCTCAAATATGGTGCGCGTTGGCTCGGCGATATTCGGCGACCGCGTGTATTAATCTTCGTAACCTAATTAATCAACCAAATAATCAAAAATTAATATATGGCACAGACCATGAAATGTCCAGACAATCGCGGACAGGGTAACATGATGGCCATCATTGCAATGTTCCTGCTCTTTGCAATGATATCATTTGTTACCAATCTTGCCGCCCCTATAGGTACCATTTGGAAAAATAACTATGAGTGGTCAGGAATGCTCGGCAACATGATGAACTTCCTGGCATATCTGTTTATGGGCATACCTGCCGGCCGCATGATTGAGAACATCGGGTACAAGAAAACCAGCCAATGGGCCATGATTGTGGGCGTTGCAGGTTTGCTGTTGCAACTCGCTTCAGGTTACTTCTTTACCGAGACGGAGTTGTTCGCTGTTGACGGCCAGGGTGTTACCCTCAACTTTATCATCTACCTGTTGGGTGCATTCGTCTGCGGTTTCAGCGTATGTATGCTCAACACGGTTGTAAACCCGATGCTGAATCTGCTTGGCGGTGGCGGCAAAAAGGGTAACCAGCTGGTGCAGATGGGCGGTTCGCTCAACTCACTTGCCGGCACATTGACACCTATGTTGGTTGGTGCCATGATCGGGACTATCACCCCGCGCACATCAATCATTGACGTGTCAACCCTGCTGCTGATAGCAATCGGCGTATTCCTCTTCACCCTCCTTGTGATCTGTTTGGTACGCATCCCTGAGCCGTCACTGCGCGTAGGGGATAAAGCCAAGGTAAAACATCAACATTCACCCTGGAGTTTCCGTCACACCACCCTGGGCGTTATCGGCATCTTCTTCTATGTAGGTCTTGAGGTTGCCATCCCCGGTGTGCTTATCTTCTACCTGACCGACCCGCAGGTTAGCGGTATGCCCGCTGAAAACGCCGTCGCTGTTGCCGGCTCAATCGTGGCTATATATTGGCTGCTGATGCTTTGCGGCCGTTTGCTTTCGTCGATTATCTCAGGGTTCGTATCATCCAAGGCACAGCTCACGGTGGTGACCTCAGTTGCCATTCTGTTGGTGATTGGTGCGATTCTTATTCCCTCAACCGAGCGCATCCTTATGCCCTGCGGTAGCGTTACAAGCGGTTTCGGGATGGTTGATGTACCCCTGTCGGCACTGCTGCTCGTCCTTTGTGGCTTGTGCACATCGGTTATGTGGGGTGGCATCTTTAACCTGGCCGTTGAGGGCCTTGGAAAATACACGGCGCAGGCTTCAGGCATCTTTATGATGATGGTTGTCGGCGGCGGTGTTATGCCCCTTATCCAGAACTTCATCGCCGACAAGGCGGGCTACATGCCATCATACTGGTTGGTAGTTGCCATGTTGGGCTACCTGTTGTTCTATGCTCTGGTGGGATGCAAGAACGTCAACACCAACATCCCTGTTGACGACACCATGCCCGACGCTTTGAACCTCTGATAACCCCAATCCCAAAATACCCAAACGGGGGCAGTGCCAACAACGCGCCGCCCCCGTTTGCTATTAAATTCATAGGTAGGAGTCAAAAACACTAAACCTATAAGTTGCATTTTTGTGTGTCTCCATTAACTTTGCAATTGGAGTTTTTGATCAAGACAGTTTTGTTGAACTTACAAATGAAGAATAATATGGCAAGCAAGGCAATAAAATTTTTAGAAGCACATGAAGGGGATGCTCCTTCACGTTTTGTTGAAGAATCAGCATGGCGCAAGGAGAATGCAAGCTGGCTTCGTTGGTCACGTCAACTTGCCGTTACCCTTATTGGTTATATGCAGGATCATGGAATGAAGCGTGCCGATCTTGCTTTAAAACTTGGCGTTTCACCACAATATGTTAGCAAACTCCTTTCAGGCACTGAAAACCTTAGTTTCAAGAGTATTGCCAATATTGAGGATAGATTAGGCATTAGTTGTCTGGTTATGGTAACCGCATGAAGATACGACTGACTTCCTTAGTCAGATGATTAGTACCGGGTGACGCCGTTGGACAGGGATGAACACCCATGCCAACACGACGGGTATTGTTCGACCAATAAATTGGTCGTAATCAATGCATTATTCTTTTCCGTGGGTTTCACCCACGGCTACGCTCTTGCACCACTACGTGGTGCGCTGACGTGTGCACAAACCGCCGCATTG